>NZ_DLHL01000054.1 GCF_002483225.1 Gemmatimonas sp. UBA7669
ATGGCGCCCCCGGTGGCCGCTGAGTCGGCGCCCGCGCCGATGCCGACGCCTGAGCCGGTTCCCGTCCCCACGGCCGCCCCAGCAGTCGAGCCGGCCGTCACCCCAGCGGTCACACCGGCTGCCGCGCCGGATCCGCGCGCGGCGCTGCTTGACGAGCTGGCCACGGAACCTGAGCCGGAGGCGCTGCCCGAGGCGCTGCCGGCTGCGCTCGAGCCGGTGCCCGAGCCGGCCCCGCAGGCGGTGCCTCCGGCGGTACCACAGGCCGCGCCGGCACCCAGCCCGGCGCCCGTGGCCCGCCCCAGCGAGACACCGGGGCGCCCCATGCGCATGTCGGCCCGGACCGATAGCGGGCGCCTCGTGAACAACCTGGCCACCGTGTCCGATGCTGGGCTCATCGAGGAGCTCGAAACGCTGACGACGCGACTGTCCCGCGACCAGGGGCAGTCGGTGTACGACTACGTCGAGAATCAGTTCAGCGTCGACGCCGGCGCCAAGCTGGCCGTGGCCACGCGCGACGGCAAAGGCCCGTCGATGCAGGCCAAGGCGCAGCGCCGCGTGCAGCTCACACAGGGGGTGGTGGATCGCGTGGTGGCTGAGCTCGAGCGCCGCGGCATCGACCCGGCGGCCGAGCTGGTGCGCCGCGCCGAGGCCAGCAACACCCCGCTGGCCGAGGGTGCCACCGACTTTGACCCGGCGGCCTTCGAGGACGAGGCGTTTCCGACCTCCCTGCCGGCCTCCGTGCAGCCAGCGCGGACGGCGCAGATGGAGCGCGGGGTCGCGCCGCCCCTGGCGCCGGTCCCGTCCGCCACCGCGCGCCCCGCCAGTCGCCCCTCCGTCGAGGAGGTGGCCGCGCGCAACTTCCGGCGCCCGCTCGCCGACTTCGCCCCGACCGCCTACCGCGAGATGTCGCCCTATGCGGCCCTCGGCATGCTGGAAGGTCAGCACGTCGGGCCGCAGGGGGACACCACCTTCCTGGCCACGTCGCCCGAGATGGCGCTGGGCCAAGGGGCCAATCGCGGCGTGCTGGTCGAGCTGGACACGCAGGCGCTGCAGGGCCAGGTCAACACCAGCAAGCCGATGTGGGCGCCGAGCTACGAGTCCGGCGCCTTCGAGCTGGTTGCCCGCGACAACACCGACGCGCAGTACCAGCAGGCGATCCGCGCGGTCACGGTGCGCCCGGGCACGCCCATGCAGACCTGGGAGCGCCGCCGCCTGGACGGCCTCACCCGGGACGGCTGGTCCAAGACCGCCAACGCCGACGGGTCGGTCACGTACCGGCCGCCGGCCGCCACCACGGCGCCCAGGTCTCCCTCGGGCGACCCGGCGGCCGATCCGGTGGCCGCCGCACTGTCGACGCTCAACGACACCCTGACCGCCCTGCGGCAGGATCTGACCCAGGCGCGGGACGGGGCCGCGCCGGGCCCTGCCGCCCCGTCAGCGCCCGAACGACCGGCCGCCGAGGGTTCGGGCACCCCCACGGCCGCCACGGCCGCCAGCGCGGCGCCAGCGGCTGAGGCCGTGGATGATGGCGCCGACCTGGACGACGACGGCGCGTACTTGCCTGACGCCGAGCTGCTGGAGGTGGACGACGAGGCCGGCGCCGAGCCGCGCTATGCCTACACCGACCCCATGGCCGCCGCCATCGGCGAGGCCGCCCGGCGGATCAAGGAGACCATCAGCCGGCGCACGGCCGACACCGCCCCGCTCTTCGCGTCGCAGTTCCCCGAGGTCGAGGCGCGCCTGCGGAAGGGCGAGCAGGGCCTGCCCACGCTCTCGCTGCGCCAGCGGGTGCAGAAGGCGCTGGCCGGGATCACGGCCGGGCTGCGCCACTTCCCCGAACTCGACGCCACGCGCGACGCAGAGCACGCCCTGATCAATGAGGCGCTGCTGAGCGCCGAGCGCTCGGGGTCGGTCAGCCAGGCCAAGGCCGCCGACAGCTTGCTGCAGATCGTGCAGGGCCTGTCGGCATCTGAGGTGCAGCTCATGAGCCGCAAGCTCGCGCTCGATGACATCCTCAAGGACATCGATGCCGGGCTCTATGATCGCGGCAACCCGGTGCCGTTCTACGGCCGCGATGCCAACGACCGCGTGGTGCCGGTGGGCGAGGCCCGTGGCCGCGTGCTGCAGGACCAGGCGAAGGTCGAGCGGGTGGTGCGGGACAACGCCAAGGTGGCGGCCGCCATTGAGCGGCGCGCGACGTTCGCCAAGGCCCTCACCACGCAGCTCGTGGAGATTGGCAACCTCGATGCGTCGGTGTTGGACGATCCGCGCTACTACCACCGGCAGGTGCTCGCGGCGGCCGAGAAGCGGCTGCTCGTGCAGCAGGGCCAGTGGACAGGGGTCGGCGCGCCGCGTGATGCGCGCGTCAAGTCGCGCGGCTTCATGAAGCAGCGCACGGGTGGGGGTGACTTCAACCTCGCGTACATCGAGGCCGAATACGAATGGGTGGCGCAGGGCTACCAAAACCTGCTGCTGCACGAGGTGCTGCAGACGGTGAAGGCGTTCGACCGGACGCCCGAACTCAAGGCCGACGCGCACCGCTGGAATGTCGACCGCTTCTACGAGCAGGTGGACGCCGCCGGCGGTGAGGACCCGCTCGCGATCTATGCGCAGCGCATCGCGGCCGGCCGGCAGCGCATCGTGCGCGAGCTGCTGCACGACCGCGTGACGGTGCCGCCGGCCTTCGCGCGCATGGTGCAGGCGCTGCTGGAGGCCGAGGCCGCGGGCGAGCGCTTCGCGCACCCGCAGTGGTTCCCGTTCCTCTCGCAGCTGGTGCAGCAGGACAACGCGGCGGGCAAGGCGGCAGCCGGGATCTACAAGGCGATGGCCGAGCGCAAGCAGGCTATCAAGGACGCGCTGGGCGCCGACTACGTGAACCCGGCCGACCAGCAGGCGCTGCTGGCCATGGCGGGCGACGAGTTCGACATCTGGCAGCCCGAGAAGGGCAACGTGTTCTACTCGGCGCTCACGGTGAGCGAGAAGGAGTTGGCCGAGCTGCTGCGCGGCGGGCCGGTCGACGTGGCGCAGCTGCAGCGCCTCATGGTCATGGGCGGCAAGAAGCCCGGCCTCATCCTGCCGGCCGGGATCGTGAAGACGCTGAACAACCTCAAGCCGGCCGAGAGTCCGACCAACATCCTCGACGCGGCGCTCAAGACCGAGGTGCGCGCCTGGAAGGTGTGGACGCTGCTCAATCCGACGCGGGTGATCAAGTACAACCTGAACAACATCTCGTCGGACATCGAGGTGGCCATCATGCTGCCGGGCGTCGGCCCCAAGATCGCGCAGGCGGCGGCCGACCTCTGGCGCTACCAGCGGACGCGCGACCTGTCGGCGCCGGCCACGGCGGAGTTGCAGACATTGCTCGAGCGCGGCGTGATCGGGCAGACGCAGACCACGACCGAGATTCCCGACATCAAGACGTTCGAGGAGTTCCGGCACCTGGCCACGATGCCGCCCAATGCGTTTATGGCCATGGCGGCGGTGTACTGGGACCACGCGCGCGGCCTCACGACGTGGCGCGAGAACGTGCTGCGCCTGGCGGCCTATCGCTATTTCCTCGACCAGCTCAACCAGGGGCGGCGCGTGTACGGCGCGTCGAACCGGACGCGCGTCGATGCGCTGCAGTCGAACGAGGAGAAGGCCGCCCTGCTCTCGCGCGACATGCTCGGCGACTACGGCAACATCAGCAGCCTCGGGCAAACGGTGCGCGACCGGTTCCTGCCGTTCTACAGCTGGATGGAGGTCAACACCAAGCGCTTCGTCAACCTCGCGCGCAATGCGCGGCACGAGGAAGGGGGGTGGGTGGGCGGCGCCGGCACCCGAGTGGCTGGTGCGTTCGGGCTGGGCGCGCTGCAGATGGGCGTGCGCGCGGGAGCGCGTCTCGGCATGGCCGGCGTCCTGGCGTCCGCGTTCATGGCGGCCGTGGCGATCTACAACGCCACCATGTGGGGCGACGAGTGGGAGGAGCTGCGCAAGGCCGGCCGAGACGGGCACCTGATCCTCGGCAAGACCAGCGACGGCGACATTATCACGGTGCGCGTCGAAGGCGCCTTTGCCGACTTCCTCTCGTGGGTCGGCATGAAGGATCTGCCGCACGACATCGTGGAGCTGTGGAACGGGGAGGTGGGCTACGGCGACCTGCTCGGGGATGCGATTCTGGCCCCGGTGAAGAAGATCGCCGGCAGCTTGGAGCCGATGACGCAGGCGCTCTACAGCTTCCTCACCGGCAAGTCGCTGTTCCCGAACCCCTTGGAGCCGCGCACGCTGCGCGACCCCCTGGGCCGAGCGTATGGCGCGCTGTTCGATGCGTGGTCGCTGGGGCTCGTGTACCGGAACGTCATGCTGCCGCTCGGCGGCGTGCCGGCGGACCCGCGGCCGGCGTCGAGTGAGCTGGTGAACCTGATCGCGTACCGTACCGACGGCGGCCAGCTCGCCTACGACGCGGCACGCAGTATGACCTACACCTGGCTGGAGAAGGAGGGCCGCCACCGGCCGGGCGGCGCCAACACCAAGAAGTCGGCGGCCCTGTACTACTACCGCAAGGCCCTGCAGTACGGCGAGGACGACGCGGCGCGGGCGTGGTTCCAGCGCTACGTGGCACTGGGCGGCACCCGGGAGGCGGCGAAGCAGTCGCTCAAGCGCGCCGGCCCGCTGGCCGCCATTCCGCTGACCGAGCGGAACCGCTTTCTGGCGACCCTCGACGCGCAGGAGCGGGACGTGGTCAAGCGCGCCCACCAGTTCTATCACCGGCAGATGCTTGGCCCGAGCCAGCGCACGATGGAGCGCCCGGCGCCGGCCGCGTCTGCCAAGGAGCCGGTCCCGTTCTCGCTGTCGTGGTACCTCGAACAGGCGGGCGCGATGCGTTAACCTTACAGCTATTGACCATTTGGTGAATCGGTGTAGGTTGGTGAGCGGAGGTCTCACCAATCACTCGGGGGCACGATGGACGGAGAACAGCCGGCGAGCGCTGCGGGGGCAGCGCGGACGCCGGAGGACGGCGAAGAGCGGCGCGACATCGAGGCGGTTGCGCGATGCGTCTACGAAGCCATGCGGGTAGCGGCGTCGCCGTACGTCGAGACACCACGCTGGACCGAGGGCGGCAACAGCACTCGGCAGGACGAGGCCCGACGTGCGGCGGCGCGCATCGTGGCGCTGATGGGAGGCAATGCCGCGCTTGCCGACGCCCGCGCTACCATCGCGCGGTTGGAGGGGGAGCGGGATGCTCTCGCCTCACATCTCGCGCAGGTCAACGACGAACTGGCCGTAGACGGGGAGTACATCACCGTTGAAAAGGCGATTCTCGTTCGCGCCGAAGCGAACCGTGAGCGCACCCGCGCCGACGCGGCCGAGCGGCGGGTGGAGGCGGTGCTGAGTGAGGCGGCGGAAGAAGCGGCATACCGGGTGATGGTCAACGAATACGGTGGACGCGTGCTGTTCTCGCGGCTTTCGATTCGGCTTGCTCTAGAGGCCGCCCTCGCCGCCGCGTCGGGCGCGGCAGACGGCGCGGCCACCACGGAGGGCGGGCGGTGAGCAAGGCAATCTGGACTCTCACCGCCCCAGATGGCCGCGTGGTGGGCGCGAGTGCTGAACTGTGCGCGAACCGGAACAACGTGACGTGCGACTGCCCCTACGCCGCCATTCATCAGGCGATTGCTCGGACCTCAGGGCATAGATCCGCGTTGGAGCGATTGCAGACCGAGATCGACAACACCTGGAGCCCCACCGCCACCCGCTACGAGGCCGCCGGCTACGTGCTGGCGCGGGGGGAATATTGAGCCAGATGGAGATGATCTTCACAGAGCCCCAAACAGAGTCCCAAGAGGAGCATCGCGCGGCTCTGATAGCTAAGGCGGCATTGCGCGGCTTTCGCGTGGCAGAACCTTGGGAAGTCGAGTTCTTAAGCAGAGGCGATCTTTTCCGCGCTTCACGCAACGGCGTTGTGCATGGCCCGGTGTTTGTCCGGTCTGACGTGCTGGCGCGGGGGGAGGTGGTGTCGCATGCGTGAGCGTCCGATCCTCATGTCGGCGCCGATGGTCCGCGCGCTTCTGAACGGCACCAAGGCCAAGCGGAAGCTCTATGCACCGCGTGGAGTTTCGCCGGCTGATCCGGTGCACCTTGCGCGTCGGCTTGCCAATGGGCTCAGCACTGCCGAGGACGGACAGTGCTGGATCTGGCAGCGGACGAAGAACAACGCGGGCTACGGAACGCTCCGCGTGGAAGGCAGGACCATATACGCGCATCGATTGGCGTTCCTGCTTGCGGGCAACGACCTCGGGCCTGATCAGCATGTTCTTCACGCGTGCGACACTCCCGCCTGCATCAACCCGGATCACCTGAGCTCTGGATCTCGCTCTGCGAACATGCAGGACGCTGCCAGGAAGGGCCGACTGCGAGTTCCGAGGTTCGCGCTAATCGGCTCTGCGAATCCAGCATCTAAGCTAAGTGTGCTCGATGTAGCCGCGATCCGCGAACTTGCTAGAGATGGATGGTCGCAGTCGAAACTGGCAGAGGCGTTCAACGTGTCGCAATCGCAGATCAGCAACATCGTTCGAGGGCGTCAATGGAGAGCCGCGTCATGAAGGAACGGCCCATCCTGTTTTCTGGCCAGATGGTCAGAGCGATTCTTGATGGACGCAAGAGCATGACGCGGCGGGTGGTGAAGCCGCCGAAGCGCACTGACCTGCGACTGCGACCGAACGACATCGGCTGCACCGTTCGCGACGACGGTGCGATTTGGCACGACGCGTTCGGCTGGCTCCACTGCCCTTACGGCGTCCCCGGAGACCTGCTGTGGGTACGGGAGACCTTTGCTCCGTTCAGCACTGGTGGCGCAGTGTATCGCGCTGACAAACCGCGTTTTTCCCCCGACGCACACGAGGTTGTCGGCGGGAGTTGGCACCCGTCCATTTACATGCCGCGTTGGGCGTCGCGCCTCACGCTGCGCATCACCGACGTGCGCGTGGAGCGGTTGCAGGACATCAGTGCGGACGACTGTCGGGCCGAAGGGCATCCAACAGACTGGTCTCGCTCTCCCGCGCCAGAGGTGCACGACGATGCGGCGCGTGACTGGTACCGCGATCTATGGGATTCCATCAACGGCAGCGGCGCATGGGACGCCAACCCCTGGGTGTGGGTGGTGGCGTTTGAGCGGGTGGAGGTGCACGCGCATGGCTAAGGGCTTCAAGCTCACGCGGTCCGAGGACGCGCTGACCGTGACCATCGAGGGCGACGTGCGTAACCCGGAGCCCACGCACGCCATCATCAAGTTTCCTGGCGGGGTGGTGGAAGTCGCGCGGTGCTCGGACGGCTCATATTGGGCGCATCTGTCGCGCGACCCGCACGCCGAAAACGCGGACGACTTCGAGGTCGTCGCCTCGCGGGTGGAGTACGGCTATCCCGAGGCGCTGTTCCACGGCGTCGGCTCCATCCCGGCGCAAGATCGCGTGGACAAGCTGGCGGTGTGTATTGCGCGCAAGACCGCGCCGAAGCGCGAGGTGGCCGAGTGCTTTGACGACTGCCCGCCCGACCACTGCGCGTGCCACGACGGCGACGCGCGGACGGCGAACCGCACACACACCGCCGACGCGGCGCGGGGGGATGCATGACCCGCCGCCTGGTCACCGAAGCCGCCGCGTGGCGGGCCGTTGCACGGCGTGTGAATGCGGACCCCAAGAATCCGCCACGCAACCAGCTGTGGATGCTGCCGCTTCCAGGGGCGCTGCGTGAGGCGATGCACGCCCGCTACACCGATTTCGTCGGCCGCGACGGTGCATGGGAAGCCACATGGCCCGAGTGTGAGATGCTCGCGTGTCTGTGGCTCGCCCTGGAAGCCGAGGAGGCATCGTGAGCCGCCCACACCCGAACGCCGCCCGCTTTGCGCGCTACCTCGCCAAGCAGCTCGGCCTGACGCTGAGTGAGGCGCAGCGCCTCATCAAACACACGCACGGCGACCGCGCCCGCATCGAGCGCATTGTCGACAAGGAGGACTGGTGGAAGGATACGGCGTCGCCGAGCTGATCCCGCTGCGCACGGCCAGCCGGCGCCAGGCGGAAGTGCTGCCGGCCGATCCCACGGTGCATGTCCTCAGCCTCACGAGCGACACGCACGACCCGGCGTCGCTGGATGTCGGGTGGGGCGCGGTCCGTCGCATCGCTCTGTGGGATACGGCCGACGCGCAGCCCGACGCCGCCCGGGCGATTGCCGACGCCTTGGTCGAGGCGGTGGCGCAGCAGGCGCCGTTGCTCGTGCACTGTGAGATGGGCGTCTCGCGCAGTGTGGCGGTGGCGCAGGCAGCCAGCGCGGTCTTGCCCGTGGCGCATAGCAACCCGGCGCCTGGGCAGCGCGGCAATCCCGACGTGCGCCGGCAGGTGATTCAGGCGCTGCACGCGCGGACCGCCACCACGCCACGGTGTCCATACTGCGGCGCGGCGGCCGTGCTCATTCCGTCGCCCCGTCCCGACTGGGCGGCGAAGTGGGTGTGCAAGCCGTGTGATGCACGGGTCGGCTGTCACCCGGGCACCACCAAGGCGCTCGGGACCTTGGCCGATGCGGCGCTGCGTGACGCGCGCACCGCCGCCCATGACGTGTTTGACCAGCTGTGGAAGGAAGCCGGCCTCTCGCGCCGGCAGGCGTACCGATGGCTGCAGCAGGCGACCGCGCGGCCGGAATACGCCTGTCACATCGCGTGGATGGATGCGGCCGAGTGTCACCGGGTGCAGGCGCTGGCGTCTGCGCACTACCTGCGCCTCATGGCGCTGCCGCCCAAAGCCCGGCGGGTCTATGCGCCGTGAGCGGGTGCCCTGGTGGGTGTTCGCGGCGATCTGCGCCGCCTCCCTCAGCTACGCCTTCCTCCTCAGCTGCGGCGCGCCCCTGCGGCGTTGGTAGCCGCGCTCCCTTTTCTCTCTCGCGAGGTGTGTGATGAGTCGTTCGGTGAACAAGGCAATCCTGGTCGGCAACGTCGGCGGCGATCCCGAGGTGCGCGCGGTCGGCACGGGCGCGCGGGTCGCCACCTTCTCGCTGGCCACGGGGCGCACGTGGACCGATGCCCAAGGGGTCAAGCAGGAGAAGACCGAGTGGCACCGCTGTGTCGTGTGGAACAGTGCCCGCGGCGGCGGGCTCGCCGATGTGGTCGAGAAGTACGTGCGCAAGGGCGCCAAGCTGTACGTCGAGGGCAGCATCGAGTACCGCCAGTGGCAGGACAAAGACGGGCAGACGCGCTACACCACTGAAATCAAAGTCACCGAGCTGGTGATGCTGGGCGACGGCAGCAGCCAGGGCGGGAGCCCGCGACCGACCGGCCCCGCGAACAGCAGCAAGCCGCGGGCGAACAAGCCGGCCGACGACGACTTCAGCGACTTCCCGGGCGCCCTCGAGGACGAGGACGACGATTTGCCGTTCTAGAGGCCTCAGCAGGTCGGGTGCACGCCACCCGTGCACCCGTCCCAGTCGCCGTCGGGCTCTTGCTCGGGCGGCGTCAGATACTCGGACGTGTTCTCGTAGAGCGGGCGGTGCGGCGCCACGGTGGGCCGCACATAGCGCGGGTTGGTGAGGTGGCGGTAGAACAGGCCGGCGCCAATGAGCCACAGGACAACGAGCACGACCGGCCCCCAGCTCTCCGTTCGCGTGTACGTCATCTGCTGCTGCCGCGCAATTTCGCGCTGGAGAGCCGCGTACCCTGGCGTCCCAGGCTCAGGGCTGCGCGTGAGGCGTCTAGCCAGCTTGGCGATACGGCTGCTCATGCCGCACGCTCGCCAGCATGCGCCGCAGCGCCGTGTTGCGCTCTGCGAGTGGAATGCACTGGTTGAGCAGAATTACCGATTCGTCGTTGCGCTGCACACACCGGCCGTGCGCACCAGGCGGCAGCGGGTGAAGCACCACGACGGCGCCGCAGCGCTCGGCTTGCGCCAGCAACGATTGCCATTCGCGAACCACCGACACGCGTCCCGCTCCTCTCAGAAGGGTTCATGGCTGCGGCGGGTAGCGGGTCGCAATGTACGTGCGCGCCGCTGCGATCCCGGCCTGCACATGCAGGCGCAGCTCGTCGTCGGCAATGTTTGAGTACACCACATTCGGCGCAAGCACGAGCCCGCGCAGGAACGCCAGGTCTGCCTCGTTTGCACCGGCTTCGACCGCTTCGACGGTGAATCGCACCCACTCCAGCAGTGCCGATTGCGGGACAGCACGCGGCGAGCGGGGATGAGCTACCGCTGACGGACTGCTGACGCTCGACGCGGCAGCGGGCCCCTCAAATTCCTGCAACGAAACACCGTAAAGGGCGGCCAGCTCCTCAAGGCGGCGCGGGCTCAGCCAGTAGCCACGTTCCCAGCGGCGCATGGTCCCGCGCGTGACTCCGAGCCGCTCGGCGACGGCCTGCTGCTCAAGGCCCGCCGCAACCCGTGCCGTCTGCAGCCGACGCCCGCGCGCCTCGTTGAGCGTGCCGTAGGTAGAACTTGCCTCTTGCGTAGTTTTAGGCATAAGGTTAATCTGGTCGGCGTTGAGCTTGTGGTCGATACTGAGCGCGACGCGTGGGCCGGGAAGCTGTGGCGTCATGCTCAACATTAACCCCACCACTGAACACCCAACTTAGCACCTATGGCGTTGACCGCTACCGAACGAAAGGCGCGCCTGCGCGAGGCGGGCGTGTCACAGTCCACGGCGGCCGAGAAGGCCGGCGTGAAGCCGGCCATGGTGAGCATGGTCATCAACGGCAAAACGCGGTCGTACCGCGTGGAGCGCGTGCTGGCAGAGCTCATGGGGCTGGATCGAGAAGAGGCGTTTGAGCCGCACCTGCGCGAAGCCGAAGCGCGCACCCGCTTCGAGCAGCGCGGCGCCGCCTGAGCGGTGGTAGGACGCTGCGGCACGGGGGTGTCGCGCGGTAGGACCAAACTTCCGGATTGGGGGCACGATGCAACGGGACGCGGTGACGGTCCACGCAGGGCCGGTGTTCGAGCTGCGGCACTTGGATGGCGACATGCGCCACGGCATGCGGCAGGTCGTGCGGGAGCTGCGCCGGCTGCCGACGGAGCCATGGGAAGACCTCTCACGCGGCAAGACGCGGCCGTGGGCCGTGTTGCTGCGGCGCCTGATGGAGGCCGCGCTGGCCGGCGCCTCGCGGCAGCAGGCCGAGGGCTTTGTGCACACGCTGCAGGCGGTCATGGACCGCATTTGGGCAGTGTTTGGGGCCGTGCCGCCGGTGCGCCTCAAGCTGCTGCCGCCGGCGCTGCGGACGCCCGAGCTGCCCACGCGGGCGGCGGTGCGGGTCCCGGCATGACGCACGAGACCCCCGGACAGCACAACGCCCGCACCGGGGGCACCGAGTACGGGCGTTGAGAGATTGGCCGCCGGTGCGGGGGCACCGGCACACGAGGGAGCACACGCATTCGCTTCACCCCACCCGCTGCGCGGCACGAGGCCGCCCGGGAAACGTATTCACGACCCGCCATTGAGGCAAGACACGATGACCGCACCCACTGCTTCCCCGCTGTCCACCCTGGCCCAGCCGACGGTCGGCCTGACGGCCGCCCAACTGGCCGAGCGCCGCACCGGCCTCGGCGCCTCCGAAGTGGCGGCCGTGCTCGGGCTCGACCGCTACAAGTCGCCCCTCGACGTGTGGGCCGAGAAGACCGGCCGCGTTGTGCCCGAGTCGAGCGGCGACAGTGGCCCGGCGCTCATGGGCCAGCTGCTCGAGCCCATTGTGGCCACGTTGGCGCAGCGCGAATACCAGAAGCAGGATGTGGGCCTTGAGGTGCTGACGGTGAAGGAAGCCGTCAAGCGCCTGCCCTGGCTGGCCGTCAAGCGCCGCACGCCCTCGGGCAGCACGTTCATTGGCCGCGAGGACTGGCAGCGCGCGAGCCCCGACCGGTTTGTGCTCCGGCAGTCGGCCGCCGACTACGACATCCAGTCCTTCAGTGACCTGTTCCTGCTCGAGTGCAAGACGAAAAGCTGGAAGACCTTCCGGGACTTCGGGCTACCCGGCAGCGATCAGGTGCCCTACGCGATCCTCTGTCAGGCGATCTGGCAGGCCGATGTGCTCGAACTTGAGCGCGTGGATGTGGGCGTGCTGGTGGACGGCCGCGACTACCATCCGTTCACGGTGAAGGTGGAGCACGCGCTGGCGCTCGACCTCTACGAGCAGGTGCACGACTGGTGGCACCGGTACGTCGTGGCTGATGTGGAGCCGCCGGTCTCGCGTGGCTCGGACGTGCAGTATCTGCGCAGCAAGTTCGACCAGGTCCGCGACGAGCTGATGCCGAGTGACCCGGATGTCGAGCAGGCGGTGGCGCAGCTGGCGGACGCACGGCGCGCGGCGAAGGACGCCGAGGCGGCCGAGGAGCTGGCCAAGGCCCATGTGATGCGCCTGATGGGCGATTACAAGGCCGTGCACACGCCCTATGGCAAGGTGTCGTTCGGGCTGGTCAAGGGTGCGGCGCGCACCGACTGGAAGGCCGTGGCCGAGGCGGCCAACGCGCCGGCTGAGCTGGTGCAGTCGCACACGAAGATCGGCGCGCCGTCGCGTCAGTTCCGGTTCACGGCCGCCGCGGGGGACAACTGATGAAACTCGTGCGCCTCACCGCCGAAAACTTTCTCCGTCTCCAGGCCGTCGAGATCAAGCCCGACGGCGCCCTGGTGCAGATCTCCGGCCGCAACGGCGCCGGCAAGTCGAGCGTGCTGCGCGCTCTTGAAGCCGCGCTGGCTGGGAAGGAAGCGCTGCCCGCCGATCCCGTGCGCCACGGCGCCGACGAAGCCGTCATCGAAGTGGACCTGGGCGATTTCCTCGTCAAGCGCACCGTCAAGGCCGACGGGCGCACCACGCTCACCGTGTCCACGCCCGAGGGCGCAAAGTTCAGTAGCCCGCAAAAGATGCTCGACGGGCTGCTCTCGTCGCTTGCGTTCGATCCGCTGGCCTTCTCGCGCATGAAGCCACGCGAGCAGCGCGACACGCTGGCCAACCTCGTGGGCCTGTCCAAGCAGCTGGCCGAACTCGATGCGGTGCAGAAGACCGACTTCGACGAGCGCACCATGGTGAACCGCGATCTGCGCACGGCCAAGGCGCGATTCGAGGCGATGGAACGGGTGGAGCCGGTCGAGCCGGTGAACCCGTCCACGGCGCTGGCCGAGCTGCGCGCCGCGCGCGAGCACAATGCCCGGGTCGAGGCCGAGATGCGCCGCCGCGAACGCGAGAGGGAGCGGGCGGGCGGGCTGTGGGATCAGGCCCGCGCGAAGCGCCAGGAAGCCGCGCGGTTGCTGGATGAGGCCAAGGCGCTGGACGTCGAGGCGGACGCGATCGGCAAGGCGCTGCTGGCCTTGGCCGAGCCCGAGGCGCTGCGGGATGTGGCGGCAATCGAGCAGCGCTTGGAGCAGGCTGGCGCCGTGAATGCGCAGCACCACGCGTACGAGCAATACCAGGCGGAAGCCGCGGCCGTCGCCCAGCTCGAAGCGGCGTCGCAGGCTATCAGCGACCGCATGACGGCGCGCGAAGCCGAGCGCGCGGCCATGATTCAGTCTGTGGCCTTCCCGCTGCCCGGCATCGGCCTGACCGAGGATGGCGTGACGCTGCATGGCGTGCCGCTCGATCAGGCATCGACGGCCGAGCAGCTGCGCCTCAGTGCAGCCATCGGTATGGCGCTCAACCCGAAGCTGCGCCTGATGGTGATTCGGGACGGCTCACTGCTCGACGAGGACTCGCTGCAGCTGCTCACCGAGGCGGCAGCGGCCGAGGACTTTGTGCTACTCGTGGAAACGGTGGACACCACGGGACAGGTCGGCATCTACATCGAGGACGGCAATGTCCGCGCCGTGAACGGCAAGGCGGTGGCCGCATGAGCGTCACCCTGACCATCCCGGCCGACCTCAACCTGAGCGCCGAGGAGGCGCTGGAGGTGCTGCGTCAGCACGCGCAGCAGCAGCAATCGGCCACGAAAGACACGCTGTGGCAGGTGCTGTCGGCGCTGATGACCAAGCTGCGGTCCCGCGAGTATCTGTTCAGCCAGTACGAGACCGAGCTGACGGCCGTCGAGCAGGCGTGTGCGGCGCACCGTGCCGAGATGACACGCCTGCGGAAGGTCGAGGTGTACGCCATTGCCGAGGGGAACCGGCTGCGGCAGGAACGCATCGAGAAGGGGATCGAGCAGGGCGGCGCGGGGCGCCCGGCGGGGCGGCCATGACCGCGCCCCAGACGGAGGAGCCGCCGGTCACGGGGCCGGTGCACGAGGGCGATCCAGCCCCCCAGGAGCAGACGACGGAGAGCGTCGAGGAGACGAACGACCGCCGCATTCTGCAGATCATGCAGGTGGTGGGCGGTGACAAGTCGCGCGCCGAGAAGGTCATGCGCCTCGCGGCCGGGGCCGTCAAGAAGGTGCCGGCGCTCGGGAAGTGTAAGGCCACGAGCCTGTGGCTGGCGGTACTCGATGTGGCCGGCCTCAACCTGCCCTTTGGCGGACGCGGCGCGTACCTCGTGCCGTACAAGGGCGAGGTGCAGGTCATCATCGCGCCGCACGGTCTGATCGAGCTCGCCTATCGGCACCCGCTGGTCAAGAGCGTGCAGGCCCGTGTCGTGCGCGACGGCGAGCCCTTCGACATCCAGTTCGCGCCGGACCCGACCATCCTGCACAAGCCGCTGATCGGCGGCAAGGCCGGCGACAAGATCGGCGCCTACATGATCGTGGAGCTGACCACCGGGGGCCGGGTGGTGGAGTGGATGACCAAGGCCGAGGTCGAGGAAGTCCGGGCGGTGTCCAAGTCGTTTGCCGAGGGGAAAGGGCCGTGGATCGACTGGGAAGACGAGATGTGGCGCAAGTCGGCGCTCAAGCGGGGCATGAAGTACGTGCCGCAGAGCGAGGAGTTGATGCGCGCCCTCGATCTGGACGACGAGGAGAGCGACCTGGCCATCAAGGCGGCACCCGCGCCGATGCAACTGACGGCCGGCCGGGGCGGCGTGGACGCACTGAGCGAGCAACTGGCGAAGCGGCGCCAGCAGGCCGCGGCGGCGGTCGCGTGAACCGCGCGCCCGTGGGGGCCGACATGCGGTCCGACATGCAGCCGTACACCCACGCCGAGGTGGTGGCGCTGTTCCGGGTGGCACGGCAGACCGTGTACCGCATGGGCGCGGTGATGGCCTGCCGCCTGCCCGGTCGGCCCGTGCGCTACGTGCGGGCCAAGATCGACGCCATCCTGCGGGGCGAGACCGTCCCGCGCCGTGGGGCGGCGTGATGGTCTACCGCAAAGCCGGGGGCAAGACGTGGTACACGCGGGTGGTGACCACCACCGGCGCGCAACGCGTGCTGTCCACCGGCACCACCCTCAAGACCGAGGCGCTGGCGGTGGAGCGCTGGCACCAGGGCGTGCGGCGGCGCCTCGATGTCCACGGCGTGCTCGAGGCCATCGTGGAGAGCCGCGTGTCTCTGGTGCAGGCGTACCGCCTCGGAGAGGTCGGGGTGGTCGCGCACTTTCAGCAGCAGGCCGAGCAGGCCGCCGCCGAGGCCCGCCAGGCAGCAGCCGACGCGGCCAACATCGATCTGCGCCCACACCTCGACGCGTTCCTCACGTGGCGGGGCCAGCGCACGCGCGGGCAGTCGGTCATCCCGATCTACCGCCAGCAGCTGACGCGGCTGTTCCCCGAGCCAGAGTGGCGTCGCGACTGGTTCACGGCGCAGCTCGTGGCCGCGCGCCTCGATGCGCTGACGGGCGTGCAGGACGCGACCCGGAACCGCTACCGCGCGGCCGTGTCGGCGTTCGCCAAGTATCTGGTGCGCCGCGGCCTCGTGGCCCACAACCCGGCCCGCGATATCGGCGGCTACGAGGAGAACGAGGCCGAGGTGATTTGGTGGAGCGAGGCCGACGCCCGGCGCCTGATCGCGGCACTGCCCGAGCTATTCCGGGGCCGTGAAGCCCTGATGGCCGGCACCGGCATGGACTGGACCGACTGCCAGCGCCTTCGCGTGCGGGACGTGGACCTGGCGGCGCGCACAGTGCGCTGTCACGGCAGCAAGACGGCGCACCGGAACCGCGTGGTGCGCATCACCGAGGCGTGGACCCTGCCCTACATCCGGGCCGCCGTCGCCCACGCGCTGCCCGAGGCGCTGGTGTGCCCGCCGCACAGCAGCAAGGTGGCCAACCGCGTGCACCGCGAGACGCTCGAAGCCCTCGACATCACCCCGGTGGCCCGGCTGCATGCCTGGCGCCACCACTACGCCGTGACCCTGCTCCGCCGCGGCGAGTTGCCGCAGGTGGTGGCGCATCAGTGCGGCCATGGCACCGTCAAACTGGTCCTCGACCGCTACGGCAAGTTCCTGCCCAATGCGGCCGACTATCTGCCCGACGCGGCGGTAGCGGACCCTGCTACCGATCCCGCTACCCTCCCCCAATCCGGCCCCCGGCCGAGGAGGACCCATCATGCCTAAGTCAGTACCCGGAGCGGGGTTCGAACCCGCACGCCTTTTTTGGGCACAAGATTTTAAGTCTCGCGCGTCTACCGATTTCGCCATCCGGGTGAGGAGGGGTTGGGGCCTTCCGGCGCCAGCACCCAGCCCGAAGACACAAAGCTAACCGGCGAGCGGTCGATCAGCCCAGGTTTCCCGAATCCCCAGCACCTCGGGTAGACAGCGCACAAAGGCGTCCACGAGTTCCGGATCGAAGTGGCGGCCGCGTTCACGCCGCAGAAAATCCACCGCGTCCTCCACAGACCACGCCGGTTTGTAGGGCCGTGCGCTGGTCAGGGCATCGAACACATCGGCCACGGCCACGATGCGCGCGGCGTGCGGGATGGCCTCTCCCGCCACGCCGTGCGGATAGCCCTCGCCATCCCATCGCTCGTGATGACTGAGGGCAATGGTGGAGGCGAGCCGGAGGAGTCCGGCCGCGTGTTCTCCAAGAATGCGAGCCCCGATGAGCGTGTGCTGCTGCATGATGCGGCGCTCCTCCGGGGTGAGCGGTCCTGGCTTCTGCAGAATGGCGTCAGGGACGCCGATCTTGCCGACATCATGCATGGGGGCCGCCAGCAACAATTCATTGGCGGCATCGCTCGCGTAGCCAGCGGCGAGTGCGAGCGTCCTCGCGTAGTGACTCATGCGCACCACATGCAGGCCCGTCTCGGTGTCCTTGAACTCGGCCGCCGTTCCGAGGCAGTGCACGATTTGCACACGGGTGCGCAGGACCTCCTCGCTCTGCACCAGTGTGAGGTGCGTGCGAACCCTGGCCCGGACAATGTGCGGGTTGAAGGGCTTGGTGATGAAGTCCACCGCGCCAAGCTCCAGCCCCTTCTCCTCACTTGCGGCGTCTGCCAGCGCACTGACGAAGATGACGGGGATGACCGAGGTGGCGGGATCGGCCTTGAGTTGCTTGAGCACATCGAAGCCGGAGAGGCCCGGCATCATGATGTCGAGCAGTACCAGGTCGGGAGGATCGCTACGCACGAGTTCCAGGGCCCGCGCCCCATCGCGGGCGAAGAGCAGTCGATAGCGGTCGTTGAGCGTGTGCCGCAGCACCTGCAGGTTGGTGGCTTCGTCATCCACGAGCAGGAGTGTCGCCCGTTCGTCCGATTGCTGCATGGGCGTGGGACGCTCCGCGGCCACGGTCAGACCGCTCACGAGACGCTGGCCGCCGCGTCGGCTGTCGCGCCGGCTACCAAGCACTCAGCCAGGCACGCATCGAGGCCTTGCACCGCCCTCGGGAAATCGAAGCCGTCCACCGCATCGCGGAGTCTGGTTGCCGCAGACCGCGCACCACGTGCAGCAAACGCCACGCACACCCGATCGAGCAGGTCATCGTCGAGCTCACCGCGCTGCAGCAACACGCGAAGCCGATCCGCCAACTGCGCCAGCTCCGCGTCGCTCTGCGCCACACCTGGAGCGCCCGCGTCCGGTGCCAGCGGCGACGAGGCCAACTCACCCTCTTCAGTTCGCGCGCGCTCCGTACCGGACAACATCGGAATCTCCGCTTCAACGGCGTCCATCGCCCTATGCAAAGCCCGCATGGATGGACCATCCGCGGCGGTCAGCAGCTCGCGCCACTGTTCTTCCAGGTGAGAGGCCGTGCGTGCCAATTGCGCCAGACCAAGGTTGCCGGCTGCGCCGCGCACGGTGTGCAGCGCGGTCACCACCGCGGCGACCTCAGTGGTCGCGGCCACGTTCCACAGCACGGCGTGCTGCATGGGCACACTCTCCATGAACGTGGCGATGGCGCGCACCACGCGCTCGCGCGTGCCCCACAAACTGATGGCCGTGTCCCAATCGATCACGGGGGCTCCCACCCCCTGCACGGGCAAGACGTCGAGCGGCTGGACGCCGTCGCCGAGCGCCAGCACGCGCGCCATCTCCTCGCGCAGTGCACGCACGTCGATTGGCTTGACAGCGAATCCATCCATGCCGGCCTGCAGCACGGCACGGCGATCCTCGTCGAGCACACTGGCCGTCAGTGCGATGATGGGCGTGGCCTTTCGCTCCGTACCGCGCTCGTACTGCCGTATGAGCCGCGTCGTCTCGAGGCCGTCCATGCCGGGCATGTGCACGTCCATGAGCACGAGGTCGAACGACTCCGCCTGGAACCGCTGCAGCGCGTGTGCGCCATCGGGGACCCGCACGACCTGATGCCCATCGCGAGTGAGCACGGCATCCAGCAGCTCCAGATTCTGCGCGACGTCGTCTGCTGCCAGGATGACCAGCGGGGGAAGCGCGGGTCCGCCAATCGCCGCAGGTGATGTCTCAGGTGCCACGCCCTCGAGCAGCGGAATTCGCACCGTGAAGCAACTGCCCACGCCGGCCGTGCTGGTCACCTCGATACTGCCGCCCATGAGCTCCACCAACTGCCGCGAGATGGTGGTGCCAAGCCCGGTCCCGCCGAATCGCCGGCTGATGGACGCATCAGCCTGCGTGAACGGCGCGAAGATCGTGGCCACCTGCTCCGGGCTCATGCCAATGCCACTGTCTTCAACCGCCACCACCACGCCGTCTGCGCCATCGACGGCGCCGCGCGCAAACCGCACGGTTACGCCACCACGCTCGGTGAACTTGATGGCATTGCCAACGAGATTGGTCAGTACCTGGAGCAGTCGCAATGGATCGCCGCGGAAGTACTCCGGCAGGTCGGACGCATAGTGGGTGACCAGCGACAACCCCTTGTGCTGGGCCCCAAGACGCAACGAAGACTCGATCTGGGCGGCGAGCCCCTTGAGGGAGAAGTCGATCGATTCGAGCTGCAGTCCGTCCTTCTCGAGCCTGGTGGTGTCGAGAATGTCGTTGATGAGGGCGAGCAGCGAACGTGAGGATTGGCGAATGGTGCGCAGATGCGCCCGCTGGGTGCGCGAGAGCTCACCCTGCAGCAGCAACTCCGTGAAGCCGATGATGGAATTCATCGGCGTCCGGATTTCGTGACTCATGTTCGCCAGAAAGGTGCTCTTGGCCGCCGCCGCGCGCTCCGCACGCTCTGCCGTTTCGCGCAGCGAAGCCTCGAGCGCGTGCCGCTCACTGATATCAGTCACAAAGCCGACATACAGCCGCTCACCCGGCAGGTCCATGCGACCCACCGCAAGACGCAGCGGGATGTAGGTCCCATCGCGCCTGAGCCCCATGACTTCCCGTGACTGACCAACCCGCTCGGTGTCGTCGTGCGGCGGTACGCCGTCACCCAGACGGGTGGCGCAGGCATTCCCGCAATCGGGCAGCAGCATGGTGATGTTCTGCAGGCGCAATGCATCGGCGCTCCATCCGAACATGCGCTCAACCGACTGATTGACCGAGACAATGCGACTGCGGTCATCAATGGTGATGATGCCGTCGACGGCTGTCTCCAGCGTAGCGCGCAGCCGGGACTCACTCTCCTCGACGCGCCGATACAGTTCGCGCGATCGGATCAGGTCATTGGTGGCGTAGACCAGCAGCGTGCCGATGATCGTGAATCCCGCCAACAGCAGGGAAGCCACTTCGGTTGTGACCGGGAAGCTTTGGCTGGGAGCAATCGGTGTGCCGGAGACGCGCATGGCCGACATGCCGGTGTAGTGCATGCCGGCAATGGCCAGACCCATGACCAGTCCGCTCACGGCGAAGCGCTGCCGCGGTGAAAGCGCCGTGCCGCGCAGCCCGTACCGAATCCAGAGGGCCAGGGTGGCCAGCGCGGCCGCCACGACAATGGAGAGTCCGAAGATGACCGGATCGTAGGTCATCGCCAGCGACATCTCCATCGCCGTCATGCCGGAGTAGTGCATGGTGCCAATGCCCAACCCTACCAGCAATCCGCTGCCCAGTAGCGCCTTCCGCGACACTTCGGGGCGCGCAAGCAAGCGCAGGGCCGGCCACGACGCGGCGCAGGCCGGCAGGAAGGAGGCCAGTGTCAGGGACACGTCATAGTGCACTTCGGCCGGCACCACGTAGGCCAGCATGCCGATGAAGTGCATCGTCCAGATGCCGCCGGCCAGTGCCAGCGCACCGCTGGCGGTTGCCACATGCCGGTACAGCACCGTTTCGGCGTATCGCGAAATCTGCGCCGACTTGAGCGCCATCGTCGCCGAGAAAACGGCAATGACGAGCGAGAGCAGCACGAGTTCAGGCCGGTACTCACCGCGCAGGACCGTTGCAGCGGCTTCGGCGTGTTGATGCATGAGCTGTGAAAACAGGAGGCGGCGGTGCACGACCCGATCGGAGCGACCGTCGGGGACCGATGCCTCCCCACATTGTGAAGCATCTCACATTGGACGATGCGCAATGGATGTACGTCACCCTCCGCCACCAACACAAAACGCCGGACCCATGGGGCCCGGCGCCTGTGTGATGAACCGTGCATTTCAGAGCGGGAAACGGGACTCGAACCCGCGACCCCAACCTTGGCAAGGTTGTGCTCTACCAACTGAGCTATTCCCGCGTCAACAACCGACCGCGGAATTGTACACCGCATCGGGGTCGCAGACAAGCGCTGCACCCCGACAGGGGTGCAAGGCGGCTGGTGTCACACACGTCACCCCTTGAGCCCCAGCGCGTGCGCGCCGTACCAGAGGGTGTGTGCGAGCAGCCCCGCCAGCGCGGCGTCGCCGCCATTCGCCACGGCCCGCCCCTCCTCGTCCACCCACTCCGCCGCAATGCCCCCGTCAAGGGGAGCGCGGCGTAGCCAGGTCAACACCGACTCGGCGTCCGGACCGAGGAGACGCGCGACCTGCGGCACCAGGGGGCGTGGCGCACCTGCCGGCTCACCAGACTCACCCGGCACACCAAGCGCGCGCACGGTGCGGCGAAACAGCGAATCCTCGCGGTCGAAGGCCTCGTACACGGGAAGCCAGAGCACAGAGGCCACAGCGTCATCACGGGCTCCCTGCCCACCCGCGAGGTCCACCGAGGTGGCCAGTCGCGCCTTCTCGCCACGGTCCATGGCAAAGTGTCGCCGCAGCGCCGCGCGCACGGCCGCCGGGTCCTCGACGCCGGCCGCACTCTCCTCGTCGAGCGTGCGACGGAACACGTCCAGCGCCATGGCCACGGCTGCATTGCCGTGCAGCGTGAAGGGATACTCCGGCGAGTTACCCGAGGGCGTGACTTCGGTGGCGTACAGCGGCACCCGTTCGTCACGACGGGCCGCGATGTCCTCGGCCGCCAGATACAACGTGTCGGCGACGATGGGATCCTCGACGATCTGCTCATCACCGGTGTCGCGGATGTATCGATCGGTTGCGATGGCAAAGGCTGCGGCGCCTTCCAAGGCAAACCCGGGTTGGAACAGCGTGCCATCGAGGTAGTGGACGCCCTGCCCCGGCGCGTAGCCGTGCAATTCACACGCCCGCACGAGCAGCTCGCGCGCCAGCGCGCCATCCGCCAGTTGCACGGCCGGCAAGGTCCACATGAGGGATTCCCAGTCCCGCACGGTGCAGCCGAGACCATGCCAGGGCGCGCGGGTGCGCACGAGGTAATAGTGCGCATCGTCGAGTGCCCGTCCTACACCGTAGAAGTAGGCAAAAAGCAGATTGCGATGGATGAGGCGATCCATCCACTCCGAACCGGTAGTCTGCTCCATGGCCATGAGGGCTTCACGCGTCGCGGTGAGCAGTGCGCGCCATCCCCTTCGGCGCAACACTCCAACGGTTGCCTGTGCGCCGTCACGTTCCGGCCCTACGGCGAGATAGAACGCCACCTGCGCTGCCGCGCCGCTTGCCACGCGCAGCTGACGGCGAATGGCAAAGGGTTGTGGAGCCTGGCTGGTTTCGCCGGTACACTGCAGCGTGGCCGGGCCATCGGCGGCAATGGCCACGGCGACGAGCCCCGGGACAGCCGCCCCCTCGAGGAGCAGCACCTCGTCGTCCGTTCGCGTGACGCGGTGCGCGTCATCGAACGGCCGCGCCGTGCGAACCCGCTGCTGTCGGTGACCGAGCGTGCCTTCGAGTGCCACTTCCACGTCCACATCCTGTGGCCCGCGATTCTCGACGGCCACGGTGTATACCGCACCCGCCATGTCGGCATCACGGCCATACGGCGCGAAGATGGTGCCCCGCAGCACCAGCGTGCCGATGGTGCAGGTAAACGTGGGCAGCCAGCCTGCGGCACGCTCCCAGGCAATGCCTTCGGCCGCCAATGCCTGCACTTCGCCTGCCACCCGCAACACCGGGCGCAGCAGTGGGGTACCGGCACCGGACGCGAAGTCGGCGTGCCCCGCGACCTCGATGGCCGCCCGTGCGCCACGGTGCATCACACCGAGCGCATGAATGGCGCCATCGGTCGGGTTGATGCAGGGGATGGTCAGCCAGTGATTTCCCGTGAGTTGCCACGGGATCGAGGGGATGTTCGCCATCGCGTGCAGGAGTCGCGGTAAGTAGAGTCCATCACTGGGGTTGCGTCACCAGCATTCGTTGACGCTTCCCCCTGAGCGAGCTAATCTAGCCGGTTCGCTCAGCCCCTGTCCGTCTCTTCAGCTGCTGTGTCCGTGGCCTCAGTCCTTCGTCCCGCTCCGATGTTGCGCACGCCGTGCGTTCCACCGCGCTCCTGGTCTCGCGTCGCGCGATCGGCGACGCTGTCGGCCACTCTGTCGGCGGCACTGTCAGCCACGACTCTGGCCGCGGTCTGCGCAGCATCGCTCGTGGCGCTTGTTCCTGCGGCCGCCGCGGCGCAGGCAGTGACCGGCGTGGGAGAAGACGCCATCCCGGTACCGCGTGGCAGTCTGCGCATCGGCACCGGCGGCCTGTGGAACGATTATCGCGAGGCCTGGTCGCGCGAGTCCCCTGGTGGAGCGTATGGTAGAGGACCGCTGCTTGGTGCCTTGAACACCGACCGCCTTGGCACCGGCATACTGGCCACGTTGAGCGATGCGGAGCTGGCGCTGCGCACCCTCACCGGTCAGAGCACGTTTCAGTTGTCCATGGGCCCGCTTGAGGCGCGCGGCCAGGTGCGGCAGAGCATCGCCCCCATCACCCTCGACTATGGCGTCACACGCCGCTTCTCAGTGCGGCTCGTCGTGCCGTACGTCGAATCGCGCGACGCGACGCAGTTCGTGTTGAACCGCACCGGCCTCGGGGCCAATGTGGGCGCCAATCCCGCGTTCGGCACCACGGGGGCTGCGGCGCGGGCCATCAACGGCTCCTTGGTCACGCAGATTGCCACGGCCCGCACACAGTTGGCGGCAGAAATCACGCGCTGCGCCGATGTCGCGGCTACGGGCTGCGATGCCATTCGCGCCGATCCGGCGCGTGCACAGGCCTTGCTGGGCCGCGCGCAGGACATCCGCAGTGCCCTGTTGACCGTGTATGGCGATGCGTCGCGTGGGGGCGCGCCCGTGGTGCCGATCACCGGCAGTGCGCTGCACACGACCATCGTCGGCACGATGACGTCGCTGCGTGACGACTTCACGGCCTTCGGTGTGTCCGCACTGACGGCCACGGGACCATCACCGGCGGCGCTGATTTACGGTCCCGCGGGCATCACCAACATTGCCAGCGACACGGCGTTTGGCGTGGGCTACGAGCGTCTGGGTGATACGCGGCGCGCGGGCATCGGCGACATCGACCTCACTGCCACGTGGCTGCTGTGGGACACGTTCCGCGCCGATCAGGTCGCCCGCCTGCTCGCGCCTCGTCGGGGCATACGGAGCGCCATCAGTGCCGGATGGCGCTTCGGGACGGCGGGTGCAGATCGCACGGAAGACGCCTTCGATGTACCCATTGGCGAAGGCGCGAATGCACTGCTGCTGCGCAGCACCACCGACCTCCTCCTGAACAACTGGGCATGGATGAGCGCCACTCTCCGCGTGGTGCGGCCCCTCGAAGACGAGATCGTGGCCATTGTCCCCCCGCGTGACATCGCGAATACGTTCAGCGGGCCAATCAGCGTCGGGGCCACGACGCGCTCGCTTGGACAGCGCATGGATATCGAGCTCATGCCCCGCGTGGCGGTTGGTTCGTTCTTCGGACTGGCCGCCGGCGTCATCCATCGGCGCTGGAGCAACGATCAGTACTCCGCCACGCCGATTGGCGAGACGCCAAGCAATCCCGCCATCACGTCGTGGACCGTGCCGTCCCGCAGTCTGACGTCGGGCACGGTTGGCGTGACCTTCTCTTCGCTGGCAAGCTACGCGCGCCGGCGCTCGCGCATCCCCGCCGAAGTCATTTACACGCACCAGTTCCCGCTGTCGGGATCAGGCGGCTTTGTACCGGCCGTCTCCAGTGACCGCCTCGAGCTGCGCGTTTACACGGGCTTTCCGCGCCGCTGAGGACCCTTGCGCGTCCGGGACGCGGACGAAGACACGGACGCGCCTTCTGCGTCGGCCGCCGGAATTGGTTCCACATCTTCACCGCGCTCGATGAGTTCCCGCGCATGGGCGCGACTCACCTCGCGATCGGCATCGCCTCCCAACATGCGCGCCACTTCCGTGATGCGCGCATCGCCGGTCACGACAGTGGTGTCGGCCGTGGTGACGGTACCCACCGCGCTCTTGTGCACCACCACATGGTGATGCGCACGCGCCGCGATCTGCGCGAGATGCGATATGGCCAGCACCTGATGATGTGACGCCACCCGGCGCATGAGCGCCCCCACCTGCCAGGCCACGGCGCCACCCACGCCGGCATCCACTTCGTCGAACACCAACGTCGGTACGGCCTGTAGTCGCGCCAGCACCGTGCTCATGGCCAGCAACACACGCGCCAGTTCACCGCCGGAGGCGATGCGCCCGAGTGGCCGCAGTTCGGCGCCGGCATTGAGCGCCGCCACAAACTGCACGGCCTCAGCACCGCGAGGCCCGATCTCGGACAGTCGTTCGAATACCACATCCACGCGTCCGTCAGGCATGCCGAGCTCCGGCAACAGTCCCGACACGGCCTGCGCGTAGTGACGTGCCCCGCCCTGGCGAAGTCGCGTCAGTTCGGCGGCCACCTCCACCAGTGCCCCCTCTGCGGCCGCGCGTGCGTCGGCGATGGCTGCGAGGTCGAGCTCACCACTATCCACAAGTTCCAGTTCGGCCCGCGCGTTGGCCGCTGTGGTGAGCACCTCCGGCAACGAGGGACCATACTTGCGCATCAGACCGAGCAGCGCATCACGACGGCGCTCGAGCGCCCTGAGCCGCTCCGGATCAGCCTCAATCCCTTCAGCGTAGGTTTCGAGCTCTCGCGCCAGTTCTTCCAGCGAATACACGGCCGCGTCAAAGCCGGACTGCAACGCACCCGTGTCCGCATCAATGCGCGCGAGTGACGAAAGGGCGCGTCGCACGCCCGCCAATCGCGACAGCGCGGCACGCTCGTCGCCGGCAATGGCCTGCGCGGCCTGTGCCGCGAGCCCCTGCAGTTCCTCTGCATGCGACAGCCGACGGATCTCGGCCTCCAGCGTGTCATCCTCTCCCACGACCGGATTGACGTCGTCCACTTCGCGCACGACGAAGCGCAAGTAGTCGGCCCGCCGGGCGGCCTCCTGGCGGCGGGCCTCGAGCTCACGCTCACGACGCCGCAACGAGTCGAGCGTGTTGTACGCCTCGGCGACCCGACGCCGCACATCATCGGCCTGTACGTAGGCATCGAGCAGGTCACGCTGATGCTCGGCATCGAGCAACTGCCGGGCATCATGCTGCCCGTGAACCGTGACGAGATGTGCGCCGATCTGCGCGAGTACGGCGGCGGTCACCGGCGAGCCGTTGATCCAGGCCCGCGAGCGACCCTGCGCGGCCACTTCCCGCTTGAGGACGAGCAAGTCGTCGTCACACTCGATGCCCAGCGTGTCGAGCTGCGAACGCAGACCCGGCTGTGCACCGATATCAAACACCCCTTCCACCGTGGCGCGTTCGGCTCCCTGCCGCACGCGGTCAGCCGCTGCACGTTCGCCCAGCAGCATGCCAAGGGCGCCGATGATGAGGGACTTGCCTGCACCGGTTTCACCGGTGAGGACATTGAGGCCAGGAGCGAGCGGCAACACGACCGTATCGATGACGGCCACATTGCGAATGCGCAGTTCGACGAGCATGCCGAGTGACTCCCCTCTTGGCGAATCCGCAGCGCGGAAGACGATCAGGCCGTGTCGCCGTCGCGCTCGGTGAGACCACCCCAACCCAGCTTGCGGCGCAGACGCGAATAGAACGTGGTACCGGGGAAGCGCACGATCTGTACCGGGTTGCGGGACCGACGCACCACCAGCGATTCCCCACCAGTGAAGGTAGTGCCCACCTGGCCGTCGATTGTCACCAAAAGTTCTTCAGGCCCATCATCTGCACGCACCTTGACCTCCACCTGCGGCGGCAGCACCAGCGGCCGCATGGCGAGCGTGTGTGGAGACACCGGCGTCAGCACGATGCTCTCGAATGTGGGCACCACGATGGGTCCACCCGCTGAGAGCGAGTATCCGGTGGAACCGGTCGGCGTGGAGATGATGAGTCCATCGGCCGAGTAGGAGCCGATGAGTTCCTCGTCGACGATGACCGAGAAGCGCACCACACGTGCGAAGCCGCCCTTGTGCAGCACCACGTCGTTGAGCGCACGCCAACTGCACTTCTCGTCACCAGTCTGATCAATGGCACAGGACTCGAGGGTCATGCGTGGCTCGGAGATGTACTCGCCCCGCGCAAAGCGACGCACGCCGTCCTCGAATTCGCTGCCGCTGCAACTGGTGAGGAAGCCCAACCGACCGAGGTTGATCCCGAGAATCGGGACCGAATGCCCCTCCAGCAGTCGCGCCCCTCGCAGCAGGGTGCCATCCCCACCGAGCGTGATGAGCGCATCTACCGACGAGGCGTTGCCGAGGCGCTCGCCCTCTTCGGCGACCTCCCACAAATCGTCTTCGAACGCGAGCGTGAGCCCGAGCGAGGGAGCGATGTCCAGCAGCGTGCCGAGAATGGCCGGCAGGCCGACATAACCGCGATGGCCGACGACGCCGACCCGCATCAGCCGGCGAAGGCTTCCTGATCCCGCAACGCGCGTACCCGATCGGCGATGCCGGCCGGGTCGAGGCCAAGCATGGCCAGCTGCTTCTTGCGCGGCGCGGCGTAGATGATGCGATCGGGTACGCCATGCACCGCAGTGCGCACCTGTGGCGCCAGCCGTTGCACGATGGCCGACATATACGCACCGAAGCCGTTCGTCACCACGCCTTCCTCCACCATGAGCACCTGCGAGTGCTCCGCGAGGATGGCATCGAGGGTGGCGGCATCGTAGGGCTTGATGTAGCGGCAATTGACGACCGTGACATCGAGGCCTTCGCTGGCGAGCTGCGTGGCGGCGGCCATGGACGGCTCGACCATGGTGCCGACCGAAAGAATGGCGACGTCGCGGCCGCGGCGCAGCACTTCCCAGGTGGCGTAGGGCACTGCAGGCACATCGGCAAACGCCGGCGGCTCGTCCGGTGTGACATCACGCGGATAGCGGAAGCAGAACGGCCCGTCCTCATGCTCGACGGCCGCCCGCAACAGTCCGAGCAACTCGGTACCGTTGCGCGGTGCCGTCACGGTCATGTTGGGCACCGTGAGCATGTAGGGGATGTCGTAGAGCCCCATGTGCGTCTCGCCATCTTCTCCGACGAGTCCGGCGCGGTCCATGGCAAACACCACTGGCAGCTTCTGCAACGCCGCGTCGTGAATGATGTTGTCATAGCCGCGCTGCAGGAACGTGGAGTAGATGGTGACGATGGGGCGCACGCCGCGCGTGGCGAGGCCCGCCGCAAACGTCACACCGTGTCCCTCGGCGATCCCCACATCGAAGAACCGCTCAGGAAAGGCTTTGGCGAAGGCCGCCGTGCCCGTCCCACCGGGCATGGCCGCCGTGATCACGGCCACGTCTTTGCGTTCCGCACCGAGTTCCGCGAGGCCCTTGCCGTACACGGCGGTGTAGGCCGGATTGCCCGATGTGGCGTTGAGCACCTTGCCCGTCGCGGGATCGTGCCCCGGCGGCAAGGCGTGCCACTTCTCCCCGTGATCACCGGCAGGGAAGCCACGGCCCTTCTGCGTGATGACGTGCACGAGTCGCGGCGTATTCATGCCACGCACGGCCGAGAACGTATCGAGCAGCGCATCGATGTCGTGGCCGTCAATGGGTCCGAAGTAGCGGAAGCCCAGTTCCTCGAACAGTACGCCGGGCGTCAGGAACGACTTGACGCTCTCTTCCCACTTGCGCAGCAAAGTGCCGGCCGACTGGAACGGACCGGGGGCCTGGTCGACAATCTCGCCGATGCGCGAACGCAGCCGGTTGTACAGCGGATTGCGCTGGATGCTGGTGAGATACTTGTGCATCGCACCGACATTGGGCGCGATGGACATCTCGTTGTCGTTGAGCACGACGATGATGTCACGATCGCTGTGACCGGCGTTGTTGAGCCCCTCGTATGCGAGCCCAGAACCCAGCGAGCCATCACCGATGACCGCCGCGACCTTGAACTGCTCACCCATGACGTCGCGACCTGCGGCCATGCCAAGCGCCGCAGAAATCGCGGTGGCGGCGTGGCCCGCGCCGAAGGTGTCGTACTCACTCTCGGTGCGCTTGAGGAAGCCGGAAAGCCCGCCTTCCTGCCGCAGCGTCTCCAGCTGGTCGTTACGGCCCGTCAGCAACTTGTGCGGATAGCCCTGATGTCCGACATCCCACACGATCTGGTCGTTGGGCGTGTCAAACACGGCGTGCAGGGCGATGGTGAGCTCCACCACGCCAAGACCGGCTCCGATGTGCCCGCCCGTTCGGGAGCAGACGTCGATAAGCCGCTCGCGCATTTCCTGCGCCAGCAGGCGCAGGTCGTCGCGCGAGAGGCGTCGCACGTCAGCGGGTGAAGCGATGCCAGGGAGTAGGGACATGGGAAGAGATGCTGAAGGGTCAGGACCGGCGTTCAACGATGTAGCGCGCGAGGAACTCGAGGGTGGGTGTCAGCAACCCCTCGTCCTGCAAAGCCGCGCAGGCATCGTCGACCAACGCCACGGCCCGTTCGACCGCGCCGTCCACGCCTAGCAACGCGGGATAGGTGCTCTTGTGCAGATCGATATCGCGGCCGGCCGTCTTGCCGAGTTCGTCGGTCGTCGCCGTGATGTCGAGTACGTCGTCGGCGATTTGGAACGCGAGGCCGATGGAGGCGCCGTAGCGCGCCAGGGCGTCAATGCGCGATGCGCCGGCGTGGGCGGCGCGCGCACCCACTGTCACCGACGCCATGATGAGGGCGCCGGTCTTGAGGCGATGCACACGCTCGAGGTCTTCGAGTGACATGCGGCGACCTTCGGCCTCCAGATCAAGCAACTGGCCGCCGATCATGCCGCCACCACCGGATGCGCGCATGAGGTCGCGCACGATGTCGCCGCACACCTCAGGCGAGAGCCCGAGCTGCATGGCACCGTGCCAGGCGCTGCGTGCGGCCAACGGCACCATGGCAAGACCGGCGGCCGTAGCCACGGGGACACCATATACGCGGTGCACGGTGGGACGGCCGCGGCGCACATCATCGTCGTCCATGCACGGCAAGTCGTCGTGCACCAGTGAGTAGGCATGCACCACTTCGACCGACGCCGCGAGGTCGAGCGCATCACCGGTGCCGCCGCAGGCGCGGTAGGCCTCCAGCAGCAGGATGGCGCGCAGCCGCTTGCCCTCACCCAGTAGCGCGTAGCGAATGGCCTCGGCCGTAAGCGGCGCGAGGTCGCCCAGCCAGCGTGCACAGAATCCGTCGAGTGTGCGCTGCACGGCACTGCGCGTGGCCGTGAAAGCCTGCACGGTGTCCTGTGGCACACCGTCGAGTCGCGGAGCGGTGGTGGATTCCATGGCGCTCAGCGCTCGAACTCCACGAGATCGAAGGAGCCGTCGGCGGCTTCCGCCAACTGCTGCACCCGCGCGTCTACCGTTTTGAGAGCCGCCGAGGCGGAACGCAGATGGGTGATGCCTTCTTCGAACAATCGGAGCGACCGGTCCAAGTCCAGCTCGTTGCGCTCCAGCTCGCGGACAATGTCCTCGAGACGCGCCAACGACTGCTCGAACGGGATGTCACTCATGTAAGCTCCTCGGACTTCATGGGGCCTTCGACCTCCGGCGACAGGTTCGGTCGTGCACGATGCCCAGTCACGACGGCGTCCACGAGGCCGTCCCGCACCCAGAGCTCGAAGGCTTCTCCACGAACAAACTCCGCACTCCTGCTCAAAGTAGCACCGCCAGCCGTCCGCGCCACCACAAATCCTCTCGCGAGCGTTTCCAGCGGCGACAGGGCCTGCAGCTGGGACGCGAGGGCGCTGAGCCGCGCCTCACGCCGCTCCACGTTGCGTCGCGCCGCCAGTGCCAGGCGCTGACGCACCTGGCGGAGCGCCGCCACCGCCCGATCCTCACGACGCTGCGCCGCCGACACCAACCGTTTGGCCAACGCGTCCACGCGAGCCAGGGTTTCTCGGCGAGACGGGACCGCCAGTTCGGCAGCCGCAGAGGGTGTTGCGGCACGCACGTCGGCCACCAAATCGCAGAGACTGATGTCTGTTTCGTGGCCAACGGCTGACACGGTGGGCAGCGGGCACTGGGCCAGCGCGCGCGCCACCCGTTCGTCGTTGAAGGCCCACAGGTCCTCACGCGAGCCGCCACCCCGCCCCATGATGACGAGGTCCGCCTCGCCCCAGCGCGCCACCTGTTCGAGTGCCTGAATGAGGGACTCGGGCGCACCCTCGCCCTGCACCTTGGCCGGCACCACCACCAACTCCACGTCGGCGCTTCGCCCACGGGTGACGGTGATGATGTCATGCAGCGCCGCACCATCGGGGCTGGTGATGACCGCGATCCGACGAGGAAAGGCAGGCAGTGGCCGTTTGCGCGAGGGGTCAAGCAGCCCATCACGCTCAAGCCGCAAACGCGCCTGCTCCAAGGCCTTGCGCCACAGCCCATCACCTGCTGCCTCAAGTGCCCGCACCGAAAACTGCAGGTCGCCCCGCACCGGCCACACCGTCATCTGACCAAGTGCCATGACCGCCATGCCCTCATCGGGCGGCGCCGGAATGCGCTTGGCGGCCGAGCTCCAGATGACGCAGTTCACCTGCGCCTCGGCATCGCGCAGCGAGAAGTACCAATGGCCGTTGCGATGCGCCTTGAAGTTGGTGACTTCCCCGCGCACCCAAAGTGGCGGGAACGCGCCCTCGATGAGATCCTTGGCCGCTGACGTGAGCGTGTGCACGGAAATCGCGCTCTCCGGCGCACTGCCCGGATTGTCCGCCACGTCGGTATGCACCGACGGCCCGGAGCCGCTGGTGCGACGCGAGGCCATAGTCAGCGGGTACCCGCCAGTCCGGCAGACCCCATGAGGGTCCGTTCGGCCGCCCGCACCGTGTTGCGCAGCAGCATGGCGATGGTCATCGGCCCCACACCGCCAGGCACAGGCGTGATCTTCGACGCGACTTCAACGGCGCTGTCAAAGTGCACGTCGCCACAGAGGCGCGTTCCCTTGGCCCTGGTGGGGTCAGGCTTGGTATTCATGCCCACGTCGATTACCACCGCCCCGGGCTTGATCATGTCGCCCGTGATCATCTCGGCGCGCCCGATGGCCGCGATGAGGATGTCGGCGCGGCGGGTGTGGTAGGCGAGATCGCGCGTGCGGCTGTGGCAGACCGTGACCGTGGCATCACCACCGGCCCGCCCCTGCACCAACAGCGCCGCCATCGGCTTGCCGACGATGTTGCTGCGGCCCACCACTACCGCTTCGGCACCGCGCGTCTCCACGCCACTGCGCAGCAGCAACTCGATGACTCCGGCCGGCGTGCAGGACACGAAGCCGTCGGTATGCCCAATGAGCAGCTTGCCGACATTCTCCGGGTGAAACCCATCGACGTCCTTGTCGGGCCGGATATGCCGAATGACGGTGTCCGGATCAATGTGTTTGGGCAGCGGCATCTGCACGAGAATGCCATGCACCGTGGGGTCGGCATTGAGCTGCTCGACGAGCGCAAGCAGCTCGGCCTGCGAGGTGCTCGCCGGCAGGCGGATGGTGCCGCCAACCATGCCTGCCGCCTTGGAGGCCTTTTCCTTGGCGCCGACGTACGTGGCACTGGCCGCATCGTCGCCGACCAGCACGACGGTCAATCCAGGCACCACGCCCTGGGCGCTGAGACGCAGTACGTCGGCCGCCACTTCGCCACGAATCGCTTCCGCGATTGCTTTTCCATCGATCAGTTCAGCGCGCAAAGTCCACCGCCCGGCTTTCGCGAATGACCACGACCTTGATCTGGCCGGGGTACTGCAACTCCGATTCGATCCGTCGTGCGATCTCGTCCGACATGGCCGTCATGCGCACATCGTCGACCTGCTCCGGCGTGACCACCACCCGCACTTCCCGACCCGCCTGGATGGCAAACACGCGCTCCACGCCCCGATAGCTCGACGCGATCTTCTCGAGTCCTTCGAGACGTTTCACGTAGGTTTCGAACGCCTCGCGGCGCGCACCGGGGCGCGATCCGGAAATGCCATCGGCGGCCTGCACCAGCACCGACACTTCACTCTCGTGCGGCACGTCGTCGTGATGCGCGGCAATGCAATTGACCACCAGCGGGTTCTCGCCGTACTTGGTGGCCACCTCCACCCCCAACTGCACGTGCGTGCCCTCGTGCTCGTGGGTGAGCACCTTGCCGATGTCGTGCAGCAGCGCGCCACGCTTGGCCAGCGCCACGTCGAGACCCAACTCCGCCGCCATCATGCCGGCCAGCCACGCCACTTCCTTGCTGTGCGCGAGAATGTTCTGGCCGTAACTGGTCCGCCAGCGCATGCGGCCGATGAGTTTGATGAGTTCCGGGTGCAATCCGGTGACTCCCACATCGTAAGCCGCCTGCTCACCGGTTTCGATGATGGCGACATCCACTTCCTTGCGCGCCTTGGCCACCACTTCTTCGATGCGGCCCGGATGGATGCGCCCGTCGCTGACCAGCTTTTCCAGTGCCAGACGCGCCGTCTCGCGGCGCACCGGATCGAAGCACGACACCACCACGGTATCCGGCGTGTCGTCGATGATGACGTCGACGCCGGTGGCCAGTTCGAAGGCACGAATGTTCCGCCCTTCGCGTCCGATGATGCGGCCCTTCATTTCGTCGTTGGGCAGCGCCACCGCCGACACCGTCGACTCCGCGGTCGTTTCAGCGGCCACCCGCTGCACGGCCAGCGCCACGATCTTCTTGGCTTCGCGTTCCGCATTCCGCTTGGCCGACTCGCGGATCTCGCGCAGCCGGCTTGCGGCATCGGCCATGGCTTCGTCTTCCAGACGACGCACCAGCTCTGCCTTGGCGGCCTCGGCGCTCATCCCCGCCAATTGTTCGAGGCGGCGCCGCTCGTCAGACACCAGGCGTTCGAGCTCGGCCTCCCGTGCCAGGTTGCCCTGCGCCTTGTCCTCCAGTTCACGGGCCCGACGCACCAGGTCCTGTTCACGACCCTCAAGCGACTCACGGGCGCGATCGATCTGCGACTCGCGCTCGGACAGTCGCTTCTCGTCGCGCTCCACATCGCTGCGACGCTTGCGCACTTCCTGCTCGAGCGACTCGCGCAACTGGAGGATTTCTTCCTTGCCTTCCACCACGGCGGTTTTGCGCACCGTGTCGGCTTCGCGCCTGGCCTCCTCGAGAATGCGGGCGGCGGTCTCCTCAGCTGTTGCCTTGGCCCGCTGCTGCGCCGCCACCTCGGCCTGGCGCCCCAAACCCCGCCCCCACACAAACGTGAGGACGGCCACGACTGCACCTGCGACGCCGATCAGCGCCGCGAGGGGAATCTCGCCCATGGGGATCTATGCTCCACCGCGTCGGGAACGCGGGTTGGATCGTAAACAACCGGATCTATCGCTCGCACAGCCCGTTACGTGACATCTGCGCAAGATGCGCACGACACCGCGGCCACGGCACAATCCATGCCCTGGCCGAACAGACAGCTGCTCATGTCAACGTACGGTGCGTCCGGTGCCCCCGCAACATCCAGCGGGACGAGTCGACGGGACGAATTGCGACGGCTAGCCGCCAAGCTCCTCGCCGCGCTTCGCGGGCGGAAGCAGCGGGCGAATATCCGCCGCCAACTGCCGCATGTCGTCTGTGAGCGCCTCCAGCGCGCCCCGTTCGCGAAACAGGTCGTCGGTGATCTGCAGTGCAGCCAGAATGGCCGCCTTCTGGGTCTCCACCGTGGAACTACCCGACATCACCGCCCGAATGGTCCGGTCCACGTGTTCGGCCACTGCCTTCGTATGTTCGGCCGAGGCCTCGGTGCGCAGGGTGTATTCGTCCCCCATGATGCGCACCTTCACCACCGTGCGTCCGTCGATCATCGCTCCACCCCCAGGCTGACCTGCTGCCGGAGGAAGCGCATGCGCTCCGTGAGTTGCCCGGCCTTTTCGCGCGCTTCGCCGAGACGCTGCCGGAGCAGCTGATTTTCTTCGGCCAGCGCCTGGTCCTGCGCTTCCGGGGTGGCGCGCGACAGCGCGTCGGCAAGCGCTGTCTGCGCGCGCTGGAGATCCTGACGGGCGCTGGCCAACTGGGCCTGCAGGGTCCGGGTTTCCATCACGGCAGCGTCGCGGCCACCCTGAAGGTCCTCCACCTGCTGACGCACTTCATCGAGCTTGCCACTCATGCCGGCAAGGATCTGCTCCAACTCGCGGGCACGCGCCTCCGCGGAGAGTGCCCGCCGGCGGTATCCCGCCAGCTGGTCACTCAGGTTGCGAACCAGCGTGTCGAGTTCGCGAAACGCGGACGAATCAGAGCGCACGAGGACGGATACCCAGTTCCTGGTCGAGGAGGTCCAGCAGTCGGGCCCTGCGCCCGTCGATTTCCTTGTCCCTGAGCGTGCGCTCCGGATGGCGCCATGTCAAACGCCAGGCCAGGCTGCGGTGCCCGGCCGGCACGCCCGCGCCGCGGAACTCGTCGAACAGGGCGACCTGCTCGAGCAATTCTCCGCCAGCTCGGCGCAGGGCCTGCTCTACGCTTTCAGCGGTGACGCCGTCAGGCACCAGCAACGCCAGGTCGATCTCGGCGGCCGGCGTGGTGGGCAGCGGCACGTAGCGGACTGCCCACGTGGCCCCCGATTCCCGCTCGGCGGGTGCGTGGGCATTGCGACCAGCCGCGGCGATGTCATCCGACGACATCACGCCAAGCGTGATTTCCACGCCAAACGCCTCACTGGCCCACACCGGCTTGTCGAGCGTGAGCTGATGGACGGCGCCCACGTCACGGTTGTCGGCGCGAACGGTCCACAACAGACCGGCGACATCATTGGCCGTGCGGGGCACGGTGCGCACAGACGCCCCGGGGAACGCCGCCGCGGCCATGCGTTCGGCCAGATCCCGTGCGTCCCACGCATCGTACGCCGGCGGCTCAGGTTCGGTGAAGTGCGGAGGCCGACGTGCGCCCATGAGCAGCGCCCCCACGCGTGTTTCCTCGAGCGGCAGTCGACCGGCACGTGGCGTGAACACGTTGCCGATTTCGAAGAGCCGCAGGTTGCCCTGCATGCGCGAGAGGTTGTATTCGGCGCGGCGAGCCAGCGTGTCGAGCACACTGGCACGCAGATAGGGCTCGTCTTCCGCGAGCGGATTGCGCACGCGCGGCGTGTCCGCACCACCCGTTGCCGTGAAGGGCATGGGGCGCGCCTCTGCGAGGCCCTGCCCCACGAGCAGATCCCGAACGCGCCGCGACGCCAGGTGCACGGGATGATCGGGTGCAGAACCCGGCCGGAACGCACGCAGCTCATCGGGCAGCGCATCAAAACCCACCAGACGCGCCACTTCCTCGATGAGATCCACTTCGAGCAACAGGTCGTGTCGCCACGAGGGCGCCATGACCTGCCAGGCCTCGCCGTGTGCGTGCACGCTGCACCCCAGGGCCTGCAGGTGCTGCGCGATGACCGCGTCATCGATGGGGGCACCGAGCAGGCGCGCCAGACGCGCCGGGCGGAGCGTCACCGCAGGCCGAGCCTGTGGTGACGTACCCACGTCCAGTACCTCCACCACCTCACCAGCAGCGACCTGCACGATGAGTGCAGCGGCGGCACGTGCAACACGCAGTGTGTCGCCGGCATCCACGCCGCGCTCGAAACGATAGCTGGCATCAGTGTTGAGTCCGAGCGCCTTGCGCACACGACGCACGAAGCGCGCATCGAAGTGTGCGACCTCGAGCAGTACGTCGGTGGTGGCGTCCGTCACTTCGCTGTCGAGTCCGCCCATGACGCCAGCCAGGCCAACCGGACGTTCGGCGTCGCAGATGACGGTGGTGCCAACCGGGAGCGCACGTGACACGCCATCAAGCGTGACCAACGTTTCCCCCTCACGTGTCTGGCGCACATGGATGTGGCGACCACCCAGCTTGGCCAGATCGAAGGCATGCACCGGCTGACCGAAGCCATGCAGCACATAGTTCGTGGCATCAACCACGTTGCTGATGCTGCGAAGCCCCACGCTTTCAAGTCGCGCCTTGAGCCAGTCGGGGCTTGGGCCGGCGGTCACGCCGCGAATGACGACCGCCACGTAGCGCGAACAGTCGCCGGGTTCCTCCAGGGTCACTGAGGCGTGTGCGCCCCGCGCTTCGCTGGCCCCGTGAATGGCAGGCACCTCGCTGAGCGGCTGCGTGAGTTCGGCCGGCAACTCGCGCAGCGTGCCCCCGAGAATCGCGGCGACCTCACGCGCGACCCCGCGATGCGACAGCAGGTCGGGACGGTTGGGCAACACATCGAGATCGAGTCGCGCATCGGCGACCTGCAGCACTTCGAGCAGGGGTGTACCGGGCGCCACGGCGGTATCGAGCGTCAGAATGCCGTCGTGTTCCTCGCCGAGTCCCAGTTCACGCGCCGAACACAGCATGCCATTGGATGTCTCGCCGCGGATCTTGCGCTTTTCGATCTTGAGTCCGCCAGGCATGACGGTGCCGGTGCGCGCAAACGGGTACTTGTGGCCCGCCACCACGTTCGGCGCGCCACACACCACGTCGAGCAAGGTGCCACTGCCGTCATCGACCTTGGTCACCCAGAGGCGATCGGAGTTGGGATGCCGTCCCGCCTCCACCACCTGCGCCACCACAAAGCCGCTCAGGTGCGCACCGAGCGATTCGATGCCGTCGAGTGTGACGCAGTGACGACTGAGGGCCTCGCCCACTTCGTCGGCGCTCCGCGCATGCGGAACGAACTGCTTGAGCCATTCGTGCGAAACGATCATCGAGCAAACTGCTCCAGGAAGCGAACGTCTGAGTCGTAGAGAACGCGAATGTCGTTGATGCCGTATCGCGACATGGCGATGCGCGCGGGGCCCATGCCGAAGGCCCAGCCGGTGTAGCGCTCACTGTCGAGCCCCGCCGACTCGATCACGTTGGGATGCACCATGCCACAGCCAAGGATCTCCACCCAGCGCAGCCCCTTGCCGTCGCCGAGATCCACCTCGACATCCATCTGGGCCCCGGGTTCGACGAACGGGAAGTACGAGGGGCCGAAGCGCACGCGCCGGGTGGCGCCGTAGAAGCGGCGCGCGAATTCCGCCAGCGTGGCCTTGAGATCCACGAAGCTCACGCCCTCGTCGATGGCGAGGCCTTCGAGCTGCATGAACGCCGGTGCGTGTGTGGCATCGAAGAAGTCACGGCGATACACCTGCCCCGGCGCCAGCACACGAATGGGCGGCGCGTAGCGCTGCATGGTGCGCACCTGCACGGGCGAGGTGTGCGTGCGCAGCAGCGTGTCTTCACCGAGATAGAGCGTGTCGTGCAACTCCATGGCCGGATGATCGGCCGGGAAGTTGAGCGCGCCGAAGTTGTACCACTCCGTTTCCGCTTCGGGCCCGAGCGCCACGGTGAAGCCGAGTTCGCGGAAGATGTCGCAGATTTCGTCGATCACGAGCGTGACCGGATGCACCGCTCCACGCCAACTGCGACGGCCCGGCATCGTGAGATCAACCTGCTCCGTTCCGCTGGCAGCGGCGAGGCGCGCGGCGAAGGCGTCCAATGCGTCCTGGATGGCCGTCTTGAGCGAATTGAAGGCCGAGCCGGCAGCGCGCCGATCTTCAGCCGGCAGCGCGCGCAGGGCGCCCTGCAGCGCGTTGAGTCGGTCGTCCTTGAGCGCGTTGAGCTGGCCCTTGGCGACATCGAGTCGCGTGGCCGGGTCGAGGCTGTCGAGCAGAGCGCGGCAGTCGCGGGCAAGCGCCTCGGCCTGCGCGAGATAGTCGGAGAGGATCACGAGGGCAAAGCCAGAGGATCGAAGACGGGTGCAGAAAGGGCCGGCATCTGACGACGCCGGCCCTGCAACTTAACTGCGCCGGTGCGCGCCGCGGTGAGTGCGACGCGCCGGCTGGCCCGAAGGCCGCAACTCAGGCCGCTGCCTTGGCCTCGAGCGCCTTGCGCGCCTGTTCGGCAATGGCCGCAAAGGCCTCGGGCTCGTTCACCGCGAGGTCGGAGAGGACCTTGCGATCGACTTCGAGACCGGCCGCATGCAGGCCGTTGATGAACGCGCTGTACGACATGTCGTGCAGGCGGGCGGCGGCGTTGATACGCACGATCCAGAGGCGACGGAAATCGCGCTTCTTGTTCTTGCGATCGCGGTAGGCATAGCGCCAGCCACGCTCCACGGTTTCCTTGGCCGCCTTCCAGAGCTTGGACCGGCCACCAAAGGCACCCTTGGCGTGCTTGAGGATCTGCTTCTTGCGCTTGAGACGAACGACGTTGGACTTGACGCGTGGCATAGTCGGTTATCCTCAGGCCACGAGAAGACGCTTGATACGCTTCGCTTCGCCGTTGGTCTCCACGATCGTGGGACGGCGCAGGTCGCGCTTCTTCTTGCCCGACATCTTGGTCAGGATGTGGCTCTTGTACGCCTTCAGGCGCCGCACCTTCCCCGAGCCCGTCACGGAGAAGCGCTTCTTGGCGCCACTGTGGGTCTTCATCTTCGGCATGATATGCTCACGTCAGCGGTCTACCGCCCGATGGTCGGACGGCCCTGCATCAGCCCGCGCCTGATCACCCTGTGGTGATCACTTCGGCGCGAGAATCATCGTCATCGACTTGCCTTCCATGGCCGGCGCGCTTTCGATCTTGGAGAGATCGGCCAGTTCCTGAGCCACCCGATCGACCACCAGCTTCCCGAGTTCGGGATGGGCGATCTGCCGGCCGCGGAACATCAGCGTGACCTTGACCTTGTTGCCTTCCTCGAGGAATCGGCGGGCATGCCGCGTCTTCGTCTCGAAGTCGTGATCGTCGATCCCAGGGCGGTACTTGACCTCCTTGAGATGGATCACGTGCTGCTTCTTCTTCGCGAGTCGTGCCTGCTTGGCCTGTTCGAACTTGAACTTGCCGAAGTCCATGATGCGGACCACGGGGGGCCGAGCAGCCGCCGCCACCTCCACGAGATCGAGCCCGAGGTCCTGCGCCATGGCCAAGGCCGCATCGACTTCGAGAATGCCCAGCTGACTGCCGTCGGCACCGATCACGCGCACGGGGCTGATCCGGATTTGCCGGTTCACCCGAGGCGGACGCTTCGTCGAATCCTGAATAGTGCGTACTCCGGTAGAAGAAACAGAAAACGCGAACCCCGGTTGCGGAGTTCGCGTCGTGATCGCCCACACGACCGGCGTGCGTGCACACGGGTCGAGGCGATGGCGATGAACTCCAGCAGCACACCTCGCGACTGCGCGTCGATCGAGGGCCGAAGGGTGGGAGGGGCATCGATGCCACTCCACTTCTCAGTTGTTGAGGGCCCGCGGCCAAAAGCCACGGAATCCCAGTCAGGGAAAGCTAGACGCCTGAGCCCGGAGGTCAACCCCCGCGCCCCGGCCCGTCAGGATTGTCCGGACTACCCGGCGAGGTGATAGGCCTTGCCGTCGAAGGCCACCCGTCCAAATCCCGTGTGGGCGTCGTGCTCGAAGCAGAGCAGCCAGTCTTCCCTGAGCGCGTCAGCCAACAGCGCGCGCTTGGACTCCAACGTGACCAGCGGCTCCACGTCGTAGCCCATGATCCATGGCAGCGGCAGATGGTGCACGGTTGGCACCAGGTCGCCCACAAAACACAGTGTTTCGCCGGCGGAACGCAGTATCACACTCTGGTGATGCGGCGTGTGGCCCGGCGTGGGTCGCACCGTCACCCCCGGAAGAATCTCTCGTTCCCCCTGCACCAGGTCGAGACGTCCGCTGGCCGCCACCGGCGCCCAGTTGGGCGGAAAGTACGACGCGGTGGTGCGCTCGTTCGGATGCTCGGCATAGGCAAGCTCGCCAGCCTGCACCACATAGCGGGCATTGGGAAACGTGGGAAGCACTTCGCCCTGCGGCGTGCGCCAGGTGTTGCCTCCGGCGTGATCAAAATGCAGATGGGTGTTGATCACCCACCGCACATCGCCGACGTCATGGCCCAGGGACCGGAGGCCGTCTTCCAACGCCGTGCGCCCCTCGGCCCCGGCATTCTCGATGCCATAGATGTCGTGGAACTTGTCCGTTTCCTTGTTTCCCGAGCCGGTGTCGAGCAGCACCAACCCATCCTCATGCTCGATGAGCAGACAGCGCATACCCAGCGGAATGCGATTGCGCTCATCGGCTCCAATGCGGCGCGACCAGAGCGTCTTGGGCACGACGCCAAACATGGCGCCGCCATCGAGCTGCTGCCCGCCGGCCTGAATGGCGTGCACGCGCACGCGCCCCACCTGGCGGGTTTCGACTGCAGGCTGCGGAACACTCACGCGGAAGAATCCTCAGAGGACGGAAGGGGAAAGGCACGCCGACGCCGATCGGCAGCGGTGCGGCGACGACGCGCGGTGGGGCCCTCGACGTGGCGCTCGAGCGCCGGCCAGTCGGTCAACCCCTCACGCTCGGCGAGCACCAGCATGCGCTGCAGCGCGCGCGCCGTCGCTACGGCGTCGCCTTCTGCCCGGTGACGCGCCTCGATATCGATGCCGAAGTGCCGCGTCACGTGATCGAGCGAGCGGCGCGACAACTCCGGCACGAGGGCGCGCGCCATGCGCACCGTGCAAAGCCGCGGCCCATGCAGTTCACGTCCCGTGCTGCGCCGCAGTTCTTCGCTCACGAAGCGCCAATCGAAGGACGCGTTGTGCGCCACGAACACCGCACCCTGCAGCCTGGCCTGCACCTCGTCGGCCACCTGCCGGAACACCGGCTGGTCGCGCACCATCTCCCAGGTGATCTGCGTCAACGAGGTGATGTAGGGCGGAATGGGGCGTTCCGGATTGATGAGCTGGCTGAACACCTCCACGACCTCGCCCCCCCGCACCGTGGCAATGGCAATCTCGGTGATGCGGTCCCCACCGCTGGGCCGGGTCCCTGTCGTTTCCACGTCCACCACCGCCCAGGTGATGTCGTGCAGAGCGGGCCCCGCCTGGGTCTCTGCACGCCGCGTCTGGGCCCTGCCTGGTCCGAGCCCCTGCTCCGACCTGCCGGCCGGCACATGTGTTGCCGGACCGGTGCCCGGCAAGGTCTCCGAGAGGATGCCATGTGCGGCGGGTGTACCGGCGGCCGCGGCCAGGGCCCAGTGCCCACTGGCCAAGCGGACAAACTCGGGGTGGGAACCCAGCAGGGCCTGGGCCATGCGTTCCGCCGCATCCGTCTGCAGGCGCTGGACCTGGCAGACGTCGCGCATGAGCGTGAGCGGGTCGAGCGGCCCATTCGCCAGGCAGCGGGCAGCACGGGCCGAGAGCGTGGTGGGGCGTGGGGTGACATGAGTGCCGAACACCTGGGCAAGATAGCGGCCGGACCGGAAAGGGTGCTGGAATTGGGGAAGGCATGCCCCTAAGTTTGTGAAGAATTTCACAAGCCTCCGCATCCCGTGAAGCGTATCGCCGAATCCACCGTCCGCCGGCTCTCGATGTACCTCCGCTACCTGGAGGACCTCGACACCCGCGGTCAGCAAACCGCCTCGAGCGACGAACTGGCTCACCTCTGCGGGACCACCCCCGCGCAGGTGCGCAAGGACCTGTCATTCTTCGGGTCGTTCGGCAAACGCGGGCTGGGCTACCCGGTGCACGAACTCACGGCGCACCTGCGCGAGATTCTGGGGCTCGAGCGCGAGTGGAAGGTGATCATCGTGGGCGCCGGAAAGATCGGCGCGGCGCTGGCCAACTATCGCGGATTCCGCCAGCGCGGCTTCACCATCGTGGGCGTGTACGACAACGACCCCAACAAGGTTGGTCAGCCCTGGGGTGAAGCCATCGTGCGGCCCATGGATGAGTTGGCGCGCGACGTGGCCCGGGAAGACGCCTCCATTGCCGTGCTGGCCATTCCCTCAGAGGACGCGCAGGCGGTGGTGGACCTCGTGGTGAATGCCGGCGTGCGGGCCATCCTCAACTTCGCGCCGGCGCAGATCACGGTACCGCCGCATGTGTCGCTCAAGTCGGTGAACATGGCAATGGAGCTCGAAGGCCTGTCCTTCGCCCTCACCAACGGCACCGACCTCAGTCAGGGCGCGGCCTGAGCGCCAACGCGCGCACCACGCGCGCAAAATCGGCGGGCGCGAGCGTTTCGGGACGCGCCTCCGCCGCAATGCCACACTCGGTGCAGAGTGCCTGCGCCGACTCGGCATCCAGATGCGCCACCGTGCGCAACACGCGCACCATCTGCTTGCGTCGCAGGCCGAACGCCGCCAACACGAAGCGGCGAAAGCGCTCCTCGAATTCCGGTTCGATATCCGGTGTGGCGCGTGGCACCAATCGCACGACCGCGCTGTCCACGGCGGGCGGTGGATTGAACGCACCCGGTGGAACGCGACGCAGCAACTCCACATGCACCACGGCCTGCAGATTGACGCTCAAGGCCCCGTAGGTCTTGTCGCCCGGTGGCGCCGCCATGCGCTCCGCCACTTCCTTCTGCACGAGGTACACGGCCACCTCGGGACGCGGCAACGCGAGCGCGTGAAAGATGATGGGTGTGGTGATGTAGTACGGCACGTTGCCGGCGAGCACAAAGGGCCCGTTCGCCAGCGGTGCGAGTGGCTGATCGAGCACATCCCCCTCGACGATCTCCACGCTGTCGCGGCCCTCGTATCGCATACGCAAATGCTGCACGAGATCACGATCCACTTCCACCGCCACCACTTTCGCCGCGCGCTGCACGAGCAGATCGGTCAGCGCACCACGCCCTGGTCCGATTTCCACGACGGTGCGCTGCGACACATCGCCCAACGCGTCGGCAATATCGGCCAACACGCGGGTGTCGCGCAGAAAGTGCTGCCCGAAGCGCTTGCGCGCCTTCGGCAGATCCCGGGGCTTCATGGGCGATCCACCACGACCACCGTCCAGTCATCACGCAGCGGCGCACGTCCCACGTGGGCTTCTACCTGCGCGAACACCGATTCGAGCAGCTCATCCGGTGTTGCCGTAGGCGGGGCGGCCGCCAGCAGATCGAGCACGGCCTGTTCACCCAGACGGCGCCCCTGCTGATCGCGCGCATCCGACACGCCATCAGTGAAAAACACCAGGCGATCGTCGGGCCGCCAACGCACCACACACTCCTCCACCGGATCCTCGGTAAAGCCAATGGACGGTGCAACGGCGCCGAGGCGTGTGAGTTCCCCATCACGGCCGAGTCGGAACGCGTGAGGATGTCCAGCATTGGCGTAGCGCAGCTCACCGGCCCGACTGTCGATGACCGCATAACACATGGCGATCGACATCTCCGTGGACGTGAGCTCATCACGCAGCGATCGCTGCACGGCGTCCACCGCGATGCTTGGGTCAAACGCCGCCTGCACATGAATGGCCGCCGCGCTGAGTGCGAGCGCCATCACCAACGCCGACTGATAGCCATGACCGGAGACGTCGCCAATCAGCACCCCGGTGCGGTCGCGATCGAGGCGGGCCAGCAGGAAGAAGTCACCACCGACGCTTTCCGCCGGCACCACGCGCGCGGCGGCCCGTGCTTCAGGCTGCACGACCGTGGGGCTGGGCAAGAGCTTGAGCTGCAGCTCGTGCGCCAGTTGCATCTCTCGCTGGAACTGCTGACGCTCGACGGCCGCTCGCACCAGTGTGGCATTGTGCATGGCGGTTCCCACTTGCGTGCTGACCGCCGCCACCAGCTTGCGATCACCGGCCGTGAATGGCGTACCGTTGTGACGGCCCGCGAGGACCAGCACGCCGAGCGGCACAGCCACGCCGTCTGCGCCGCGCCGTGAGGGCACCGGAAAGGTGCCCGTGATTCCGAGGCCGGTACTGGGGCGCGTAATGGCCACGGCCATGAGCGCGGCGCCCCGCCCCGCCAGAATGGGGTCCGCCGCCGGTGCTGCCCCCGCGTCGACCGTGCACGCGCCACCAGAGCGATAGGCACGCACCGCGATGTGTTCCTGCGCCTCGAGCGACACCGGTGTGTAGTCGAGGTCGCCGAGGCCAAGCGTGGCAATGGGTGTGAGCGTGTGCGCGTGACGATTGGTCTGCAGGAACACCGCACGCCGCGCGCCGACCGTGGCCGCCAACTCACCAAGCAAGGTGTCGGCCACACTCTCCACCGACGTGGTGCCGCCAAGCAGCTCACCAATGGCATAGAGAAGATTGATCTCCTCATAGCGCTCGACGAGCTCGGTCGTAGCCCCATCGCGTTCGTGTGCCAGGCGATGAATGAGCGGGAACAGTCGACCGAGGAATTGATCGGTCTCCGGCGCGTCGCCGGGTTCGACCATCAGCCAGCCAACGCTTTCGCCGGTGTTCACGAGATGCGCCTGCAGCCCCTGGCCGCGGGCCCAGGCCGACACGTCCCACGCGCCCACCCCGGCTTCGGTGCGTTCGGCAAACTCCGCACTCGTGCCGCCAAGCAACACGGGGTGCGGAGGGGTATCGCGTCGTTCCCAGAGGGCCGCCTGTCGCCCAGTGGCCTCGTGAAACGCGGCCAGAAGGGCTGCGACCTCACTCATGTGCGATACAGAACCAGACGCAGCCGATGCTCGCCGGTCTCGGGGCGCTTGTCATTCTCCACACGATCCATCAGCGACCGCATGAGAAAGACGCCGCGCCCATCTTCCCGCTCGAACCAGTCGTCGTCGTCGGGCGACTGCTGCACGGCGGCAAGGTCGAAACCGCAGCCCTGATCGCAGACTTCGACCAGCAATTGCTCCACACTGACCTGCACCGCCACATGCACCGTCAGCGTGTCCTTGCACGCGTTGCCGCGGAGGATGGCGTTGGCCAGCGCCTCGGTAACCGCCACGGGCACATTGAGACTGCAGTGCCGCTGAGAGAATCCGGCGGCGCGACACAGTCCCACGATATCGTGCACGACCGGCTCGATGCCCTGCACGTCCGACGCGAGACGCCACTGGCGCACCGTCACACTGAGCATCTCACCCTTGGGCGAGCTACCGCTGCGATCGGCAGGCACGGAGCGAACGGCGCGGGAGGCCACGGTCTGCTGCTGGGAGTTCAGCGGGCCGCCACCGCGTCAGCGCGCGTGGCAAAGAGCGGGAACAGCGCATCGAGGCGGGTGAGCTCGAAGAGGGTCCGCAGCTCGTCGCTGAGGCCGACCAGACGCAGATCGCCGCCCGCGTCCCGGAGACGTCGGCTGAGGGAAACCAGCGCGCCGAGCCCGGAGCTGTCGATGTAGCTGGCATCGGTGAAGTCCACGACGACGGTGCGCGCCCCCTGCTCCATGGCGTCCAGCACCATCTGCTTGAACTCCTGGCGGTTGGTGACGACCAGTTGGCCCTGGACCGTCACGATCGTCACGTCGTTGCTGTGTTCAAGCGAGAAGCTCATGCGGAACTCGGGCTACGGGGTCAGCGGCGCTGCCGGCTCCCCCGCCTGGAGAGCCGTAATTGCCGCCACATGTACAATGTCGTCAGCGGTCGCCCCCCGTGACAAGTCGCTGCAGGGCCGGGCCAGGCCTTGGAGGATGGGGCCGATGGCCGTCGCATGGGCCAGGCGCTGGGTGAGCTTGTAGGCAATGTTGCCCGCGTCCAGCGAGGGAAAGACCAGGACATTCGCCGTCCCGGCGGCGGCTTCCCCGGCGGCCTTGCGCCGGGCGATCTCCGGGATGAGGGCCGCATCCGCCTGCAACTCGCCAGAGACCACGAGGTCGGGCGCGGCCTCACGCACCAGGGCCAGGGCCTCCCGCACGCGGCTCACCGAGGGCCCGTCCGCGCTACCCATCGAGCTGTAGGACAGGAACGCAACCCGTGGCACATCGCCGACAATGCGCCGCCGCGCCTCAGCCGCGGCCAGAGCGATATCAGCCAGTTGCCGCGCGGTCGGGTCGGGCACGACCGCACAGTCGGTGTAGGTGAGCACCTCGGGTACTTCGCTGCGAAAGGGCGGCACGAGCAGATAGAACGACGACGACACGGTGCGCACACCCGGCGCCGTACCAATGGTCCAGATGGCCGCACGGAGGACATCGGCCGTGGTGTGCACCGCGCCGGCCACACAGCCGTCTGCGTGCCCGAGCGCCACCAAGCTGTCGGCGAAATAGAGCGGATCACGCGCAAGCCGCTCGGCATCCTCGCGTGTGAGTCCCTTGGTGCCACGACGCGCCAGCAAGTGCGCCACGACCTCCTCGGTGATCGGATCATGCAGCGGATCGAGGATCTCGCCGGATGAAGGCACCACGCCCGTGGGTGCATCGCCGCGCCGCACCAGCACCGGCTGGACCGAACCGCGTTTGGCCAGACGCAGTACCGCCTGTACCGTGCGTGGATCGGTGGCCTCAGGAAACAGGATACGCCGCGGCCGACGGCCCGCGCGCTCATGCAACGACTCGAGAAACGCCTCCGACGCGGCCGTCACGATGCCTGTTCCGGCGCGGACGTGGGAAGTGGCGCCAACTCACCGGCCGCCCGCATGGCGGCGTAGCGTGCCATGAGGGCCTCGCCCACCAGGGGGTGCACGAGCCCGGAGACATCCCCGTTGAAGCGCGCGACTTCACGCACCATGCTGGAGCTGATGTAGGTGGTATCGAGCGACGGCGTCATGAACACGGTTTCGAGTTCAGGACGCAGGTGACGATTCATGAGCGCGATCTGGAACTCGTACTCGAAATCACTCACGGCGCGCAGCCCCCGCACGTTGACGCGGGCGCCGGTATCCCGCGCGAAGTCCACGAGCAGGCCGCGAAAGCTGCGCACCTCGATGCGCGGATCGTTGCCGGTAACCTCGCGGATGAAGCGCATGCGCTCCTCCACCGTGAACAACGGCTGCTTGTTCACATTGTGCGCCACGGCCACGATGAGCCGATCCGCAAACGTGAGGGTGCGCTTGATGAGGTCCTCGTGTCCGTGCGTGACCGGATCGAAGGAGCCGGCGTAGAGAGCCACCAGCGGCCGACGATCGGTCGAGGTGGTGGGGAGTGGGCCGGTGTCAGTCATCACGACGGAACACGAAAAAAGGTGAGCGCAGTGCTGCCATAGTTTCGGGTTTCCCCAATGGCCGGCAGCGTAACGGACGCGGCGTGTTCAATACCGAGAATGGCGGCAAATGGTTGCGCAATCCACTGGGCCGCCAGTGCCTCGGCGACGCCCGACGCATACGGCGGATCGGCAAAGGCGACGTCATACGCGCCTTCGCCAAGCTTCTGGACAAAACGCAGCGCCTCATCACGCACGATGCGCGCGCCCTCGTGTCCCCCCAGTGCGGCGAGGTTCTGTTCCAGCACACGCAGCACACGCGGCGACTGCTCCACGAACTCGCAGGACGCCGCGCCACGCGACAGCGCTTCCAGACCCAGCGCGCCGCTGCCGGCACAGAGGTCGAGCACCCGCGCTTCGGGCAGCACCGGATGCACGATACTCATCCAGGCCTCCCGCACGCGATCTCCGGTGGGGCGAACGGTTTCTCCGGGCGGCGCCGTGATGCGGCGGCCCTTCCAACGACCGGCAATGATGCGCATGCTCAGCGCTCCATGGGACGAATGTCCGCCACACGCAACTGCAAGCGCGAGTTGCCACGGTACTCGTCACGTTCGATGCGGAACGCCAACTCATGCTCCCGGTCCAGTGGCAACTGCGACGCCTTGTCCGCCAGCCCCCAGCCAATGCCATCGAGTGTACCCGATGGCACATCGAACGAGAGTCGCAGACCATCGCTGCCAACACGACGTGGCGCCGACGCCAGCCGCGTCCCGCGGGCCCGGAACATCGGCGCGGGATTGCCCACACCGAACGGTTCAAAGTGTCGCACGTACTTCTCGAGTTGTTCGTCCACCGCGTCAAGATTGAGGTCGAGGTCGACACGAAGCTCAGGCACGAGGTCTTCAGCGGAGAGACGCTGGCGCGCCACCTCGTCGAACTGCGCGGCGAACGCCGGCAGATGCGCTGCGTCCATGGTGAGGCCCGCCGCGGCGCGGTGCCCGCCAAATCGCTGGAAGTGTACGCGACAGTCGGACAGCGCCGCGTGCAGGTCAAAGGCGGAGATGGATCGTCCCGAGCCCTTGCCGATACCCTGGTCCACCGCCACCAGCACCGCCGGCCGCGCCGTCTGCTCCACCACCCGCGAGGCCACGATGCCGATCACACCGGCATGCCAGCCTTCGGCCCAGAGCACGTGGGCATAGCGATCGCGCGCCGCTGGGTGATCGAGTTGACGCAGGGCGTCATCGAGCACGCTGCGATCGAGGGCCTGACGGGCCTGATTGAGTTCCTCGAGCTCACGCGCAATGTGCAGCGCTTCGTCTTCCTGCTCGGCGAGCAGCAGCCTGAGCCCCAGCTTGGCATCCGCAATCCGTCCGGCCGCATTGAGACGGGGCGCCAGTACAAATCCCACCCGACCCGCCGTGAGCGGCTTGCCGTCGAGGCCCGACGAGCGCATGAGCGCGCGCAAGCCGGGATGCGTGGTGTCCGCGAGCACGCGAAGACCGTAGCGCACCAGGACGCGATTCTCGCCGCGCAGCGGCGCCACATCGGCAATCGTGGCCAGCGCCACCAGGTCCAACTGACGCTGCGCCAGCGCCGGCGAGGCGCCGAGCGCGTCACACAGCGCGAGCGCCAGCTTGTAGGCCACACCAACTGCGGCGAGATCCTTGTCCTCGTGCGTGCAGTCGGGATGCCGCGGATTGCAGATGGCGTAGGCGGCCGGCAGCGGCCCACCAGGCAGGTGATGGTCGGTGATGATGACATCGATGCCGGCGCCAACGAGCGTGGCCACGGGCTCAATGGCCGACGTGCCGCAGTCGCAGGTCACCACCAGCGTGGCCCCTGCGCGCAGCGCGGCCTCCACACCAGCGGTGCCCAGGTCGTAGCCATCGGTGAGTCGATTGGGAACAAAAGGTACCACCTTCGCGGCACCAAGCCCGCGCAACACCCGCGTCAGCAACGCGGTGGAGGCCATCCCGTCGACGTCGTAGTCGCCGTGCACAAAAATGGTTTCGCCGGCGCGAATGGCCTCGGCGAGACGCGACACGGCCCGAGGCAAATCATGCAGCGTGTCTGCCGGGGCGAGCATGTCGAGACGAGGCCGGAGAAACCGCTTGGCCGACTCCGGCTCGCCGTGACCACGCGCCGCGAGCAGATGACAGACGGCCTCCGGCAGGAGCAGTGCGTCCTGCAGCGCCGCCACGTTGCTGGATTGCGGCGCCGGCACCACCGACCAGCGCGGAGTGGGCCGCGGTGAGGCGGAGGCCACCCGTTGGCCGCTACGAGAGGAAGAGAAAGACGTGGTCACGAGGGCAATCTACCAAGCGGTACGGCCAGACGCGCCTGCGGCACGTGTTCACCCCTTGCCGCGGCCACGCCCTCGCGTGGAACGCATGGGCTGGATGCCACGGATCTCGGCCTGAAGCTGCAGGTACTCGCGCAGGTAGCCGTTCTTGGCCTCGACTTCCGTCTCCTGCTGCATGGCCTGGCGCACGTCATCCATCCTTGCCTCGAGGACCCGAACATCGAGCTTCTTGATGCTGAAGCCGATGTCCGCCGACTCGATATCCAGCGGCGCGCCTTCGGTCATTACCCGCAGTGCGGCGAAGGCCTCCGGGCTGAGTCGATCGGCTATGCGTTCGAGCTCTTCGTCCAGCGGGGCGTGCAGCAACACATCGAACAGCTCCCGGTAGCGCGCGTCACGGAAACTTTCAGGCGGGTGCCGTTCCGCCACGCGCTCGGCGACGCCGCGATCCACCAGCATGGCGCGCACCAGCGCCCGCTCCACCGGTTCGTCGCGACTCGGGCGCGGCGGAATTGCCGTGGCCTGCCACTCCGGCCCCTGAGCCTTGCCGCGCCGTCCGCCCTTCCACGGCGGCTTTGCCTCGCCTGGCGGTGGAGGCAACGGAGCCGGTGCGGCTTCAGTCTCGGTGTCGAGATACTCCGGCGGTGGCCCGTCGAAGGGCGGCGGGCTTTCGCCATCGTCGGAGCGCATGAGCCCCGTTGGAGGCGCGGACCGCGCACCACCCGACGTCATCCGGCGATCACGATCGGGCAACGCGTCCGCTTCCGCTGCCAGCGTCGCCTTGTCCAACTGCGTGACGGCGGAAAGTCGCGCGAGATACAAGTCGCGTGTCAGCGGCGCCTTGGCCGCGCGAATGGTGGGCAGCAACTTGTCGATGGCGTTGCGCCGTTGCCGCAGATCGGCAAACCAGCCTCGCCGCTCAAGCAACTGCACCTGACGATCGAACAGGTCGATGGCCTGCCCCAACTGCGTCTCCATGGCCGTGCGTCCCTGTTGACGCACGAAGGAGTCCGGGTCTTCACCATCCGGCAGCGACACCACACGCACCGTGGCCTTGACGCGCAGCAGCTCCAAACCTGATCGGAACGTGGCCTTCTGGCCCGCTTCGTCGCTGTCGTACAGCAAGAACACTTCCGAGGCATAGCGCATCAGCAACTGGGCCTGCTCTTCGGTCAGCGCGGTGCCCAGCGGAGCCACAACCTCCTCGATACCGGCGAGCGCCAGCCGTATGGCATCGAGATACCCCTCGACGACGATGGCCCGGCCCGCGCGTCGCATGCTCTGCTTGGCCGTGTGCAGCCCGTACAGCGTGCGCCGCTTCTGGAAGACGGTGGACTCGGGGCTGTTGAGATACTTGGGCGTATCGTCGCCCATGGCGCGCCCGCCAAACCCCACCGGCCGTCCCAACTCGTCGTGAATCGGAAACATGACGCGGCCACGAAATCGCAGGCGCGGTTCGCCTTCGCCTTCGCGCTGCACAAGCAGTCCCGCCTCGAGCTGGCGTGCATCATCGGCGCCCAGTGCGTGCAGGTAGCGTCGCAGGGCCTGCGCGTCACGCGGCGCAAAGCCAAGACCGAAGCGCTGCCATGCTGTCTCGTCGAGACCACGCGACTGCAGATACTCGCGTGCGGCACGACCTCCGGCTTCGTCCCGCAACTGCTGCTGAAACCACTCGGACGCTGCCGCGAGCACTTCGTAGTTGGGCGCGTTGGGATCCGGCGCCTGGGCACGGCGCGGCGCATCCACCACTTCGATGCCCACCTTGTCGCCGATGTACTTGACGGCCGAGGGCCAGTCGAGCCCGAGGCGCTTGCGCACGAAGGTGAACACGTCGCCGCTTTCGTGACAGACGAAGCAGTGATAGCTGCCGTGCGACGGTGAGACCGAAAAGTTGGGATTCTTGCCACCATGAAACGGACAGGCGCCACGCCACGTGCCGCCCGAGCGACGCAACGGGACGAACTCGCCGACAATCTCCACGATGTCGGCAGCCTCCCGTACGCGTTCGACCGTTTCGTCGGGGATCACGTTTGGCGCGCCGTCACGCGAGCTCGGCCACAGTCACGCCTGCCCCACCCTCGTTCCACGCACCGAGTCGATAGCCGGTCACGCGTGTGTCCTTCTTGAGCATCTCCCCCACGCGCTGCCGCAGCGCGCCCGTGCCCTTGCCATGAATGATGCGCAGCTCGCGCAGGTCATTTCGCACGGCCGCGTCGAGCGCCTGCAACACCTGGTCATCCACCTCATCGATACGCAGACCGCGCACATCCACCTCACGCACCGGCTCCACCTCGGCGATGTCACCGGAAAGCGCGATCTTCACCATGGGCGGCGGCGCGGCCTTGCTGTGCGTGAGTTGACGCAGTGGCACCGTGAGCGTGAGTGAGCCCACCATGACGCGCGCATCCTGCCCGCGCACCGACACGACACGACCGACCTTGTCGCCGAGCGTACCCACCAGCACGTTGTCGCCTTCACCAATGGGACGCGGCGCGGCAACGGCAGGCGTGGCAACCGGGCCAGCCTGTCGACGTTGTGCCTTGGCGCGGTCACGTTCGCCGCGCTGCTCGACCACCAGCGCTTCCTGCCCCTGACGCGCGGCTTCCTGCTCAATCGTGCGCCGTGCGGCCCGCGCGGCGTCATCAAGCGAGGAAGCGCCCTGCTCGGATGCCGTGGACGGAACGGCCTGCGCCGCGGACTTCACCGCCGCAATGGCCTCTTCCAACTGGGCGCGGGCTTCGAGCAGGAACTGCCTTGCCTGCTTGCGCGCGTTGCGCTCCGCTTCACGTTCGCGCTCGCGCACCTTGAGTTCGCGGTCAGCCACGGACGCCATGCGCGAGCGGGTACGCTCCTGCTCCCGTTCGAGTTGCTGTTCCCGGTCGGTCAGCACGGCCTCCCGTGCCTCGACGTCGGCCAGCAGCACGGCGAGATCCCGTTCGCCCTGCGGCAGTTTGTCCTCTGCCCGCTGAATGACCGCTTCCGGCAATTGCAGGCGCCGCGCGATGCTGAGACCGTAGCTGCGCCCCGGCACCCCCTTGAGCAGGCGGTACGTGGGCGCCAACTGCACCGCATCGAATTGCAGCGACGCATTCACCACACCGGGCACGTCGGTCGCGAGCAGCTTGAGTTGCCCGAGGTGCGTGGTGGCCAGGGTGAGCGTGCCGCGCGCGGTGAGCGTTTCCAGAATGGCACCACCCAACGCCGCGCCTTCCGAGGGATCGGTACCCGAACCCAGTTCGTCCACGAGCACCAGTGACGCCGGGGTGGCCGACTCGAGGATTTCCCCGAGATTCTTGAGATGCGCGCTGAAGGTGGAGAGACTGGCTTCGATGCTCTGCTCGTCGCCGACATCGGCAAAGACGTCATCGAACACGGGCAGACAGCTGTTGCTGCCCACCGGCGCCGGCACACCGGCCTGCGCCATCATGCACAGCAATCCAATGGCCTTGAGCAGGACGGTCTTGCCGCCGGTGTTGGGGCCTGACACGAGCAGCGTGCGTTCCTCGCGCTCCATGGTCAGATCAAATGCCACGACGGGCACACCGCTGGCGAGCAGCAGCGGATGTCGTCCGTTCACGATGCGCAGCCCATCGGCCGGTGTGCAGAACTCGAGTGGCGCGCAGTTGGCGCTCAGGCTGTAACGTGCGCGGGCGTAGAGCGCGTCGAGGGCCACGAGCGCGTGCCAGGCCTGCAACATGGCTTCGTGATACGGATGCAATTCCTCCGTGAGCTCACGCAGCACCTTCTCGACTTCGCGTTGCTCCTCGAGTTCCAGTTCGCGCACCCGATTGCCGAATTCCACGGCGGCCGGCGGCTCCACGAAAATGGTGGCACCCGTGCCGCTGCTGTCGTGCACGATGCCGCCCACATAGCCGCGCGCCTCGCGGCGCATGGGCATGACCCAGCGTCCGTTGCGCATGGTGACCGAGAGATCACTGACCTGGTGATGCGGCTCGAGCTTGCCCATTTCGCGCTCGAGCAGGCGTACCAGCTCGCCTTCGGCCTGACGCAATTCGCGCCGCGCTCGGCGCAACGTTGGCGACGCGTCATCGCGCACGGTACCGTCATCGGCGATGGCGCGCTCAATGGCCTCCTCACGCGCGCGCAGATCGACCAGTTGCGAGGCGTAGGCCGCGAGGTAGGCCATGGTAATGGCCGGCCTGCGCGGATCGCGCAGTGCCTCACGGGTGCGGCGGGAGGAGCGCAGCAGTGTGGCGCCCTGCAACAACTCGTGAGCTGTCCAGGTGAGGCCGGGGATGCGCAGGCGCTTGAGCGCCTCACCGAGATCGGGGATGTTTTCGGTCGGCCACCCGAGTTCGGAAAGAATGAGCGAACGCAGTGCCGCGACGCGGGCGTGTTCGGCTTCAATCCACTCCCGATCCGTGCGCGGCGCCAACGCGCGCACGGCGGCGGCGCCGGGTGCGGACGAGGCGTGGCCCGCCACATGGGCGAGAAGCCGGGAGTACTCGAGAATGCCGAGGGCGTGCGCGTTCATGGGTGCTGCACTTCAACCTGGAGGCGGGCACGCGATGAGCCAGCCAGGGTGGCCGGCCAATGCCGGCGCAGGGCGGATCAGCCCCGGGCGGCCAGCACGTCGCGTGCGATGGCGTTGATGATACTGCCGTCGACGCGGCCCTTGAAGAGCGGCATGACGCGACCCATGATGGCACCGATGTTGGCCGCTCCGCCCTGCACCGCCGCCTCAACGGCCGCTCGCACCTCGGCGGGATCGACCTGCGCGGGCATGTAGGCCTCAAGCGCTGCGGCCTCGGTCTGCTCCTTCTCGAGCAGTTCGCTGCGGCCGGCCTTCGCGTACAATTCGGCGGATTCCTTGCGCTTCTTGATGCCCTTGCGGATCACATCAAGGACATCGTCGTCGGTGACCTCCCGACGCAGCTCCAGCGCGCGATTCTTGACCTCGGCAATGACCATGCCGAGCAGCATCACGTGGTCCTTCCGCTGGTCCCGTCGGGCGGCCGCCTGATCGCCCTGCAATCGCGCCAGCAGCGGAGCTCCCTGAGGGGCGCTGCCGGCGTCCACGGGACTGCTCACCCCTGCCGGGTGCGACGGTTCTTACGGACAGCCGCGTTCATCTTGCGCTTGCGGCGCTCCGACGGCTTCTCGTAGTGACGATGCTTGCGCAGGTCGGACAGGATACCGGCCTTCTCGCACTTCTTCTTGAAGCGCTTGAGCGCACGCTCGAAATTCTCGTCCTCGTGGATGATGACTTCCGACAAACTCGACCTCGGAGGTGTTCGCGCCGTGACGCGAATGGAGTGATGGAACCGCGAAAAAGCCCAATGTGGCAGGGTAGCCTTTAATGCTAGACAAGACAGCCACTTGGGTCAAGGACCGTGACGCCGGCCAGCGTCTGCTTCAGCCCGGCGGCCAGCTCATGGCTCGCCCACCCAGGACGTGCCAATGCAGGTGACCCACCGTCTGTCCCCCGTCCCCGCCCACGTTGGTGACCACCCGGTAGCCGGACTCCGCCACGCCTTCCTGGCGGGCGACCTCGGCCGCCAGCGCCAGCACGGCGCCCAGTTCAGCGGTGTCGGCGGCAACGGCCAGGGAGTCGACGTGCCGGCGTGGAACGACCAGCACGTGCACCGGTGCCTGGGGATGCAGGTCGCGGAACGCCAGGGCCACATCGTTCTGGGCCACGACCTGAGCCGGAATGGTGCCGGCCACGATGCGACAGAAAATGCAGGCGTCGTTCATGCGAGAGAGCCTCCCGTCGGCGTAGCCGACAAACAGGTACGGGCGATGCCGAGGGACACGAGGGCGGCCGTTTCGAAACGCAGAATGGTCGAGCCCAGGCTGACCGAGCGGAAGCCTGCGTCGTGCAACAACGCCAGCTCGTCGGGCTCAACCCCACCTTCCGGACCCACCGCGATAACCACCGGTTCCAGCAAGGGCGCGGCGCCTTCGCCAATGAGCGGGACGCCGGCCGGATCGAGCACCAGGCGATGCCCTGGCGGGGCGGCGAGCACCGCGCGATCGAGTGGCGCCTCCGGAAAGGCCTGGGGCAGCCACGCGCCTTCGGACTGCGCGAGGGCACCTTCCATGCGGGCCCGCACCTTGGCCTGGAAGCTCACGCCCTCTCCGCGCGGCGACACGGAGCGGGAACGTCGCCACATGACCGGACGCCACGAGGTCACGCCGAGTTCCGTGGCCTTCTCCGCCAGCCAGAGCATGCGATCCCTGTCGGCGATGGGCACCAGCAGATGCACGGCCGGCAGCGGCGCGTGCTGCGCCACACGCTGCACCTCGACGTGCACCTGCGACTTGGACAGACGGACCACCTGTCCTTCGCCCACCGCGCCCTGCCCGTCCCGTAGCCCGACTTGCGCGCCGGACTCGAGTCGGAGCACCCGCATATGGCGGGCTGCCTGTTCGTCGAGCACCACGGTGGTGCCGTCGGCAAACGGCTCGGGCGTGATGAACTGCGGCAGCCCGGCGGCTAGGCCTTCGCGATGGCGACCGACCACCAGATGTCCTCCGCATCTTCTGCCAGCACGGTCCACCCGTGTGCCGCCAGCACCTGCAGCATGGTTTCCCGCTCTTCCTGGAGTATGCCGCTCAGAATGGCCGATCCATCGTCGGTGAGCGCCATGCCGATGATGGGCAGGAGTTCGATGAGCACCGACGAGATGATGTTGGCGAGGACAAGCCGCACCGGCGCCACGAGGGGCAGAATGGCCGCCGCGTCCGCCTCGAAGACGTGCACGCGGTCGGCCACACCATTGCGTCGCACGTTGGATTCGGCATCGGGAATGGCCTCGCCATCGAGCTCCACGGCATACACGCGGGCAGCGCCCAGCTTGGCTGCCGCAATGGCGAGAATGGCGCTGCCGGCCCCCAGATCAGCCACCGTGTCTCCGGCCCGCAGTCGCGCCGGCAACAGCCGTACGACACCGCGTGTGGTGGCGTGCTCGCCAGTGCCAAAGGCCATGCCGGGTTCGATGACGATGGTGCGCGCCGGATCGCGGCCCTCGGCCAGCCACGGCGGCGTGACGGTCAGCGCACCGAGTTCGTGCGAGGTAATGCGCGACTTCCACGCCTCCGACCAATCCACATCGGGCACGAGCGAGGTTTCGATGACCACCATCGGGTCGGCCGCCGTGATCGTCGCGTGCACAGCCTCGAGATCGGTACCGGGCGGGAAGTGCGTGACCAGCGACGTCCCGTCTTCGTGCACCCCCTGCGCGCCAACGGCAAACAGGGCAGCCATGCAAGCCTCACGCGGCGCCCCCTCGAACGCGGACGGACGCACGCGCACGCTGGTCCATCGGGCGGATGTGGCGGGTGTATCCCGCGGGGTATCAGGCACCGATGGCTTCCTTCATCTTGGACCAGAAGCCCTTTTCACGCTGCGGCGGAGCGTCGCCCTTGATGCTGGCGAGACGTTCGATGAGCTGCTTCTCCTCGCCGTCCACGGACTGCGGCGTCCAGAGCTGCACCTTGATGTGCAGATCGCCCACACCAGACGCGTTCACCCGTGGCAGCCCCTTGCCGCGCAGGTGAAACACGGTGCCGCTCTGCGTACCGGCTGGGACGCGCAACGACAGGGTACTGGTGAGACCGGGTACCGTGATGTCCGCTCCAAACACCAACTGCGGATACGTGACCAGGGCCTCGCAGAAAAGATCCTCACCGTCGCGGTCGAAACGCTCGTCATCATCGACCTCGAACACCACCAGCACGTCGCCGCGCGTCCCGCCACGCGGCCCGATGTTGCCGGCACCACGCAGCGTCATGTACTGCCCGGTGGCCACACCCGCCGGCACCTGGATCTTGAGCGTGCGTTCGGCGCGTACCCGACCTTCGCCGCGACACTTCTTGCACGGCGACGACACCACGACCCCCTCACCCGCGCAGGTCGGACAGGGCGCCACCGACACAAATTGACCGAAGAACGAACGCTGCGCGCGCCGCACTTCACCGGCGCCACCACATGTGCCGCAGGTGCTCGGCTTGGTTCCAGGTTCCGCACCCGAGCCTTCACAGGCGTCACAGCCATCGAGCACCTTGAGCACGACGGTCTTTTCGACGCCGGTCGCCACTTCGGTGAGCGTGAGTGGCAGGGGCAACTTGATGTCCGACCCGGAACGCGGTCCGCTGCGCCGGCCGCCGGCTGACGCGCCGAACAGGTCGCCGAAGCCGCCGAAGTCGCGCATGAAGATGTTCAGCGCCTCCGACAGGTCGACGTGCTCGTACGCCGCCTGACCGCTGCCACGCAGGCCGGCCTCGCCGTAGCGATCAAACGCGGCGCGCTTCTGCGGATCACGCAGAATGTCGTACGCCTCGGTGATGTCCTTGAATTTTTCTTCCGCCTCCTTCGATCCCCCGTTGCGATCGGGGTGCCACTGCGTGGCGAGGCGGCGATAAGCCTTCTTGATGTCGTCGTCCGACGCATCGCGCGGTACGCCCAGAACCGCGTAGAAATCAGCCATGGGAACCTATGGGGATATCCGGGAAATCGTGCAGCAACCCCGTAAGATAACCCACCCCGGGCTCCGGCAGGGTGTCAGCCCCGGACCGGGGCACCCAACGCCCCGGGGGCCGAGTCAGCAGAGCAGGTCGGACACCAGCTGGGAGGTGTGATCGACCAGGGCAATGACCTTGTCGTAGGGCATGCGCGTGGGACCGATAACGCCAATGACCCCGCTCAGCGAACCCACATGGTATTCCGCGGTGACCACCGTGAACGGCTCCAGGCGTGGATCGCCATGCTCGTTGCCGATGGTGATGGACAGCCCCTTGCCCCCAGCCCGCGTGCCCAGAAACGTGGCCAGTTGCTGACGGGTCTCCGTGAGCTCGATGAGCTGTCGCAGGCGTTCCCCACTGGCAAACTCCGGCTGGTCGGCCAGCAGCGAAGGCTGGGCGAGGACCACCGTGTCCACCGGCTCAGCGGCTCGGCCAAACACCTGCTCCCCTTCCTGCACGAAGATGTTCAGCAACTCAGCGGCGCCGGGTGATGCGCTGACGTCTCGCAGGCGCGAGGCCAGTCCGCTTCGCACCTGATCGAGCGTGAGGCCCGCAAGGCGCTCGTTGAGGACGATGGTGACGTCAACCAGCGCTTCGTCGGCAATGACACCGGGGACTTCCACGAAGATGGTGCGCACGGCGCCGCCAGAAAGACCAAGCACCATGAGCAGTCGGTCGCTGGCCACGCGCACCAGTTCCACTTTTTGCAGCGTGGCCCGCTCGAGACGCGGACCGAGCGCCACACCCAACTCCTGGGTGAGCACACCCAGTGACTGCGCGGCGCGACGGAGGATGTTCTCGATGGCCGAACTGCCGCTTTCGATTTCCATCTGCAAACGGCGCCGCTGCTCACCAGACAACGGGTCGACGCGCATGAGCGAATCGACGTACACGCGGTAGGCCTTGTCGGTGGGAATCCGGCCGGCCGACGTGTGCGGATGGAAGAGAAAGCCCTTCTCCTCCAGGTCGCTCATGGTGTTGCGAATGGTGGCCGGCGAAATGCCCAGACCGAAGCGACGGGACAGCGTACGCGACCCGGCCGGTTCGGCCGTGGCCACGTAGCTGTGAATGACCGCCTCGAGCACCTGACGTTCGCGCTCGGAGAGCTCACCGCTGTTGGTATTGCCGAAAGGTGTCGTGCCGAAGGCGCTCATGCCGAAGCCTACGAGCGTCCGCGAAACGCTGTCAAGTCGGCAGCGAGTGCATCGAGGCGCAGCCAACCGGTCGCGGTGCAACGCGCACGCCACTCGCCACCGGTTTCAGTGAGCACCACCCATCCGGCCTCGACCCACGGCGCCACATGCAGCCGCTCGCCGGCGTTCAGCACCAGCCCGTCCACCGTTCGCAGCCCGAGGTACACCGCCTCGGCCGCGCGATTGTCCGCCGTGAGCGCCTCGCGGTCTTCCATGGGGTCCCGGCCCTCCTGCACCGCCCGGTCCCAGGCCGCGTAGGCGGACAGATTCCAGCGCCGAAACCTGCCATCAAAATCGTGCGCGCCCGGCCCAAGTCCCACATAGGGCACGCCGCGCCAATAGGCCGAGTTGTGGCGCGCGCGTCGTCCGGCCAACGCGAAGTTGGACACTTCGTAGTGTTCGTAGCCCGCGGCCGTGAGCCGCGCATGCGCGTCGAGAAACTCGGCCTCATAGCGCGACTCATCAGCCTCCTGCACTTCGCCTCGCGCCTGCCAGCGCCCGAGCGGCGTGCCCGGCTCGATGGTGAGGCCATACAGCGACACATGATCGGCGCCAAGCGACAGAATGGCCTGCACATCGCGTGTCCAGTCGCGCGCCAGAGCAGCGGGCGCCGCAAAGATCAGATCCACCGAGAAGTTGGCAATGCCGCCCCTTCGCACGGCGTCCACGACCTGCCGCGCACGCTCGGCGTCATGCACCCGATGCATCCACTGCAGCACGCGGTCATCGAAACTCTGAATGCCGATGGACAGGCGATTGACGCCCGCTGCCCGCCACGACGCGACGGCTTCGTCGGTGATGTCCTCGGGGTTGGCCTCGAGGGTGACTTCGGCATCCGGTGCGAGCTGCACATGCTGCGCGAGGGCCGCGAGCGTGGCCGCCACGCCCTCGGGTCCGAGGCGCGACGGTGTGCCTCCGCCCAGATAGAGCGTGTCCAGCGGCCCGCAACGCGACGCGATCTGTCGGATGCGGCACTCGTCATGCACAGCGCTGGCGTAGCGCTCCCACGGCACGGTGCGACGGACCGCGATGGCAAAATCGCAATAACTGCAGCGCCGCGCACAAAAGGGGACGTGCAGATAGAGATGGCGCGTCAGCGTGTCCGTACTCACACGCCAACGGCGGGCCGCACCTGTCCGCCCGCCTCCACTGTGACGAGCCCGTCGATCTCGAGCATGGCGAGCAGCGCCGCCACGCGGCGCGGCGCGAGGCCCGTGTGTTGGGCGATGAGCGACGGCTCCTGCAAACCCTGTCCGATGGCATCCCAACAGAGGGCGGCGTCGTCACTCAGCACCGGCCCCTGTGGCGGCAGCAGGTCGATCTGCAGTTCCGCCAGTACGTCCTCCGGACGGAGCAGCGCCGTGCCCTGCTTGTGCAACCAGGCATTGCTGCCGCGCGCCTGTGGCACGTCGATGGCATTGGGCACGACATACACACGACGCCCCAACGCCTGCGCCACCTCGGCGGTAATGAGCGCGCCACTGTCTTCCGGCGCTTCGACCACCACGGTGGCCGCGGCGAGCGCCGCAATGATGCGATTGCGACGCGGAAAGGAACCCGCATGCCCCGGATCACCCGGGGCGTGCTCAGACACCAGCAGACCCTCGCGGGCAATGCGCTCCTGCAACGGCCGATGCCCACGCGGATAGTAGTGATCGATGGCCGTACCGAGAACGGCAGCGGTACGACCACCGGCGGCAAGCGCGGCTTCGTGTGCCGCCCCATCAATGCCGCGCGCCAGGCCACTGATGACACTCACGCCATGCCGCGCGCAGCATTCGGCAATGGCCTTGGCGACGCGCAGCCCGTACGGCGAGGCGTGTCGGGTGCCCACAATGGCCACCGCGGGCGCTGCCGCCGCCAACCACGAGCCTCGCACCCACAGTGTCTTGGGTGGATCGCGCAATTCTTCGAGACCCGACGGATAGTCGCGGTCGCCGCGGTGCACGGCGCGTTGCCCACTGTGCTCCGCCGGCTCGACCGGCGCAGCCCCCTGCTTCTCAGGGAAGAAGCTGCGCATCCCGGATGGGCTGTTCGGCCGCCGTGCGCATGGCCAGCAACTGCCGCCACCACCCGTCGAGCAAGTCATCAAGTCCCATGCGGCCGGCGGCCGAAATGGCATAGCGGCCGAAGGCGCCCGGCGCCTCCACCTCGGGGATGTAGTGCTCTCCCAGCAGATCGAGCTTGGTGAACACCACGCAATAGGGCTTGGCCGCCAGTTCCGCCGAGTAGGCCGCGATTTCGTTGCGCAACTGATCGAGCTCTGCCTGCCAGTCCATGGTGTCGATGGGCACCATGAACGCGAGCAGGCGCGTGCGCTCGATGTGGCGCAGAAATTGGAGCCCGAGTCCCTTGCCCTCGTGCGCCCCTTCGATGATGCCGGGAATGTCTGCCACCACAAACGAGCGATGATCGCTGAGCGGCACCACGCCGAGATTGGGCGAGAGCGTGGTGAATGGATAGTCGGCGATCTTGGGGCGCGCGGCGGAAATCACCGACAGCAGCGTGCTCTTGCCTGCGTTGGGTTGGCCCACGAGGCCCACATCGGCAATGAGCTTGAGCTCGAGCTCGAGGGTGCGGGCCTCACCCTCTTCGCCGGGTTGCCACTCGCGAGGCGACTGATGTGTGGCGGTGACAAAGAACGCGTTGCCCTTTCCGCCGCGTCCGCCCTTCGCCACGAGCAGCGAGTCGCCGTGCTCCATCACCTCGCCGATCAGTTCCTTCGTCTTGGCATCACGTACGACGGTGCCGGGCGGCACCGGGAGAATGACATCGTCGCCGGATCGCCCCGTCCGATTGGAGCCCTCACCGTGCTGGCCCCGTTCGGCCTTCCACGAATCGCGATAGGTGTAGTCCAGCAGCGTGGTGAGATTGCGGTCGCCGCGTACAATCACGTCGCCACCGCGTCCACCGTCACCGCCGTCTGGCCCACCCATGGGCACATACTTCTCCCGACGGAACGAAGTCTGTCCCGAGCCACCGGTGCCGGCTTCCACCTTCACTTGTACGCGATCGACGAACATGAGAATCCCGAAAATGTGCGGAGCGCCGTTGCGCTCTTACTTGCCCTGGACGCGCGCCCAGAGCCCCTGATACCGACGAACATCATCCGCGTCCAACAGTGGTGCCACCACCGCCAGCGTGTCGCTTACAACAGCCGCTGACGCGCCGGCGTGCAGCGCCCCGTGCAAATGCGAGTGCAACTGCCGATCCTGTCGAGCAATGGCGCAGGCTGCGACAATGCAGAGCTCCCGGCGCGCCAGATCGAGCGGCGCACGCGAGAGCACCTTGCCATAGCCTTCCTCGATCATCCACTGGTCGAGGGCGGGATGCAGCTCCGCAATGTTGACGCGCAAGCGCTCATAAAAGCGCCCGTACACCGTGGCACAGGTGCGCTCACCCTGCGCCAGTCGCTCCGCCGGATCATCAATGGCTTCGGCATCAACCGTCGGTGCTGACCGACCGCTGATGCGCCGCCATTCGCGCGCCGCATTGAGCGCGCGTGGAAATCCGGCGAAGAGATACGTCTGCAGGATAACCTCCTCCACCCACTCTGCCCGCACCTGCGCCGCGGCACCCGCCAACGCCTCGCGGATATCGCCCTCCGAGCCACCGGCCAGCAAGGCCGCGAGGCGCACCAGCTCCGCCGTTTCCGCGTCGAGTACCGCAAGCGGCGTGTGGCGGGCGGCGGCGTCGGGCAGTGTAACCTGCTCTGCGTGACCCTGTGTCATCGTTTTGTCGCGCATGCCATCTTCACGACGCGCGTTCATGGGTGGCTCATGCGTTGAACTCCCAGACGTCGCCCACGTCGGCATCGCCGACCGTAATCACGCCCACCGACTCCCCGCGCGTATTGCGCACGCTGCGCTGCAACAGGTCACGCAGGGCCTCGGGCAAGGGATTGGGCAAGGCATCGTACGCCGCGAGCAGCGACAGCACCGCCGGGTACTGCGCCCGCGCCGCCCCATCTTCCACCTTGAGCGCGAAGCCAATGCCGCGATCGACCAGTGCAAAGGTGTGCACACCTTCTGCCCCGATCTTGCAAAGCACATTGCCACCACAGGCTTCCATCAGCAGCGTATCGAACCGCTCGGTGCCGCCGACCAGAAAGGGCTGCGAGGTCATCGCGCTCACCACGCGCCGGCTCGGCGTGTCACCGGACGCGGCTGCCTGCACGAGACGCGCATAGGCCAGGGCCATATTGGCGAGCGGCAAGGCGAACACCGACACGCCGCACCCGTCAACCCCCACGGCAATTCGGTCGACCGGCAGCGCCGCCCATTCCGAAACGGCTCGCAGGCAATCCTGTTGCACGGGATGACCGGCGTGCTGATACCCGGCGGTTGGAACCGCTGTTTGCCGTGCCCGTGCGAGCATGGCTGCATGCTTGCCGGAGCAGTTGTTGTGGAGACGGGTGGGACGCTGCGCGGCCTCCCGCAGGCTGCGTACGCCGCGGGACGCGAGGGGCTCATGCGGCCCGCAGGCGAGATCTCCCTCTTCGAGCCCCAGATGCTCCAACATGCGCGCGGCAATCCGCACGTGCTCCGGCTCCCCGCCGTGGGAGGCGCAGGCCAGTGCCAGCTCATCGCTCTCCCAACCCAACGCATCCAGGCCCCCGCTTCGCAGCAGGGGCATGACCTGGAAGGGCTTGGCGCAACTGCGCCACCACACTGGCAGCTCCGGGTCGCGCGACGCGTCCACGAGCACGGCGTCGGCCGTCACGACCGCCGCATGCACCCGATGCCGTGATTCCACGACGCCACCGCGCGTCACGATCACATCAAGTCGACGTGAACGCTGCGGCGGCGAAAAGCCGTCGGCAGCTTGTCCCCGCGACGTCGCGCCAGGGGCCTTGCTCAGAAAGTCAGGGATCCACACCCCCGAAAGGTAATCGACCCGGCTCGGCTTCCGGCCGAACCTACCGGCGACCCTGCCGTCGACGAGGGACCGTCAGGCGGGGACCGTCAGGCGGGGACCGTCAGCGGCGTGCGGCCAGCAAGACGCCGCCCAGCACCAGGGCGCCCCCAAACAGGGTCCAGGGTCCTGGTACCTCGGCAATACCGGGCAGAATCGCCGCCAGCAACGTGGCGCCGACCGGCTCGCCGAGCGTCGTGAGGTTGACCACAAAGGCCGGCAGGTGGCCCAGCGCCCAGTTCATGCCGGTATGCCCGAGCAACATGGGCCCAAGGGCCAGGCCTGCAAAAATGGCCAGCTCCCGCGGGGGCTGCGGCCCCAGCTCGCTCCCTGTTCCGATTGCGAGCGCGAGGCAGACCACAAAGGCAGCCCCGTACACCAGGCCCACGTAGGGCCAGAGATCGAGCCGCTGCCTCAGGCGACGGCCGATGAGGTAGTACCCTGCCGCGGTTACGGCCCCCACGAGGGCCAGCAGGTCACCCAGCAGCGCACGGCTGCCGCTGACCGATCCGGTGGGCGAGAGCGCGTCGGCCAGGCCGGCCAGGCCTCCGGGCACGTCAGCCAGCCCCACCACCAGCGCTCCAATCACGGCCACGCCAACGCCCACCCACTGGCGACGTGACGGCGGCTCGGCAAGGAGCCACGCGGAGGCCGCCGCAATGATGACCGGCTGCAGGTTGACCAGCGCCACGGACGCCGCCACGGTGGTGTAGCGCAGCGAGGCGTTCCACGACCAGAAGTGCAAGGCCAGCAGCGCCCCGGCCCCGCAGGCGAGTCCGAGTTCTGCACGGGACAGTGTGCGCCAGCCACGCCAGCCGCCACCAATGGCCAGCGCCGCCGCGACGATGATCAGTGAAAAACCCAGTCGCCACGTGGCAATGACGAGAGGATCGGCAGCGGAGAGCCGAATGAGCGGCGCGGCAAACGAAATGCCTACCAGCGCGGCGCCGAGCACCAGCCAGGGCGACGGCGCGCGGGCAGCGGGGCGATCGGGATGGGCGGGCGCGGATGTCATCGCCGCCAAGGTAACGCCGAGGTTAGCTTCCCCGCATGACGTCACTCATATCCCGCGACCGTCTGGTCGCGCTGCTCGAGGCTGCGCGGCGGCAGCATGTCGTGATCATTGGCGATGCCATGCTGGACGTGTATTTGCGCGGCGATGTGGACCGCATCTCGCCCGAGGCTCCGGTGCCGGTGGTGCGGGTGCGCGACCGCAAGCTCGCCCTTGGTGGTGCCGCCAACGTGGCGCAGAACGTGGCGGCCATGGGCGCAGGCTGCGATCTGGTGGCCGTGGTTGGAGACGACCGCGCCGGCAGCACCTTGCGCGAGCATCTCGATGCCGGGCGCATGTCTTCGCGGTCGCTCGTAACGGTCGACCGACCCACGACCACCAAGACGCGCGTCATGGCACGGTCGCAGCAGCTCGTGCGCTTCGACGAGGAAGACGACCGCGACCTGCACGACGCCGACGTGGAGGCCGTGCTGGCCGCCATTGCGCGCGCCATGCCCGACGCCACCGCCGTGGTGTTCGAGGATTACAACAAGGGCGTGCTGGTGCCCTCCGTGATCGAGGGCGCGATCGCGATGGCCCGTGCACGAAACCTGCCCGTGGTGGTGGACCCGAAGTACCGCAACTTCTTTGCGTATCGTGGTGCGACGGTGTTCAAGCCCAACCGGCGCGAGCTTGAAAGCGCGCTTGGTGCCGCGGTGGATCTCGACCATCCCGCCACCTTGCCCGACACTCTGGCGCGACTTGGTGTGGAGCACCTCCTGCTCACGCTCGGTGAGCATGGCATGGCGCTGGTGTCGGCCGATACCGCCGCGACCGGCGTGGTGCATCGTGTGCCAACCACGGCGCGCGAGGTCTACGACGTGGTTGGCGCCGGCGATACCGTGACCGCGTATCTGGCCACCATGCTGGCGGCTGGCGCGACAGCGCGCGAGGCCGCCGTGGTGGCCAATTTTGCGGCCGGTGTGGAGGTCGGGAAACTCGGCGCCGCCACCGTGTCGCCAGACGAGGTGCTGGAGGCCTACGATCACCATCTGCACAGCGCCTAGGGTCTTGTGCGGCTGGCACGCGAGCACGGCCTCGCGGTACATTGCCTGTGTAAGACGCGTGCATGGCTACAGCCACCACGTGGGTTCGGTCCGGTAGCTTAGTCGGTCAAAGCGCTCGACTCATAATCGAAGGATCGTGGGTTCAAGTCCCACCCGGACCATGGCACGGCCGTTGGGTTTCCCCCGTGGGGTGTCCCCACGGGCGATTCACAGAGGTGTTGTTTGAATTGTCGCGCGAGGTGTTGGGGGGCTTCCCTCTCCCCGACTCTCCCGTTACGTTCTTGTTCCGCCCAGCAATCGGGCGGTCGCAGTACACGGGCGCGTAGCTCAGCTGGTTAGAGCGCTGCTTTCACACAGCAGAGGTCCGGGGTTCGAGTCCCTGCGCGCCCACTTGCACAACAAGAACGCCGACCATGTTTGCATGGTCGGCGTTCTTGTTGTGGTGTCATGGCAGCGGGACGGTGTGCGCCGACGTGCCCAGCGTGTCCAAGGCCGCCCCAGATGACACGGCGCGTGTCACGCCCTTCGTGACCACCACCCGCGCACCAGCCTGGCGGATGCGACCGATGCTCCGCTCGTCCAGCCTGGCACGCAGCACGATGGTGTCGTCCTCGTTGGTTTGCTCCAGCACTTCGCCATCGCGGTGGATTTCCGCAATGAGTCGACCATTGGACGCCGGGACCCGCACCTCGAGCACCGGCCGCTGGCGCTTGAGACTCTCGCGCAGTTCGTCGCGCAACGGATCCAACCCGCCTGGCTCCACCGCCGACACGAACAGCGAATTGGGCATGAGGTTGGCGACACGCGCACGCACCGCGTCGACCATGTCAGCGGGCACGGCGTCCATCTTGTTCATGACGTACAGCAGCGGTCGACCGGAGAGCCCGAGCTCAGCCAGCACCCCATCAACCACGTCACGGTGCTCCTCCCACGCGGGGTGACTGGAATCGATGACGTGCAGCAACAAATCGGCTTCACGCGCCTCGGCCAGCGTGGCGCGGAACGAGGCCACGAGATGGTGCGGCAGTTTGCGAATGAACCCCACCGTGTCGGTGAGCAGCACGGTGTAGCCATCGCCGATGTCGACCTCGCGCGTCAGCGGATCGAGCGTGGCGAAGAGGCGATCCTCGACGAACACTTCGCCATCGGCCGCGAGCGCGCGCAACACCGACGACTTGCCGGCGTTCGTGTACCCGACGAGCGCCACGCGATAGTGCGACTGCCGCTGCTGTCGCTGGATCTCGCGCGCCCGCTCCACATCGGCCAATCGCTCCTTGAGTACACGGATGCGATGCTGAATGAGGCGACGGTCCGTCTCGAGCTGTGTTTCACCGGGGCCACGCATGCCGATACCACCGCGCATCTTCTCGAGGTGTGTCCACATGCGCGTGAGGCGAGGCAGCATGTACTCGAGCTGCGCGAGTTCCACCTGCATGCGGGCTTCACTCGAGCGTGCGCGGGTGGCAAAAATGTCGAGGATGAGTTCCGCGCGGTCCATCACGCGCGTGTGTACCATGAGCTCGACGTTCTTGCCCTGCGCGGGTGTGAGCTCATCGTCGAAGATGACCAGCGTGGCGCCGAGTTCCTGAATGCGCAGCTTCAGTTCCTCGACCTTGCCGCTGCCGAGGTAGGTGGCCGAATGCGGTCGATCGAGTTGCTGCGTAAGGGTGCCCACCACAATGGCCCCCGCGGTGTCGGCGAGACGCGCCAACTCCTCGAGGTGTTCGTCCACGTGATGCTTGGCGCTGCTGCGTTTGAACGGCGCACTCACGAGGATGGCCCGCTCAACGGGCGGCGTCAGGGAGATGATTTCGCGACTGATGTGTCGTTTCCTGGTTCCGGTGATTCGCTGCGCGTCAGCGCCCGTTGCCGGTCATGGTGGAATAGCGGCCCGTCTGATCGTAGGGTCGCGTGAAATTGCCGATGGGGGTGGCCACCTTGAAGTCGCCGCGCACGCGGTAGTTCACCGTGCCCGACTGCATGAGGGCACGACCCGCCGCGCCAAGCCCGGCATAAGTGAACCGCACGGGCAAGCGCACGGTGGACGAATCTCTCTCCGGCACGACAAATCGCCCGTCGAGCTCGCCTTCACCCAGCTTGATCGCATCGATGTCGACCTGATACGTCATGCTCAGCGCGTCGAGCTTGAAGCCGTTCGGGTTGTACACGGACAGCACCACGTCCACGCTGCCGCCCGTCAGACCGAGACCGGTGACGACAACTTCCTTGAGCTGGACGTCGGGCTCCTTGAAGGTGGCCCGACCAAGTGTCGCGCATCCCGCCGCGGCGAGTCCGACAGCCGCGAAGGCAAGCAGACCGGCCGCGCGTGCGGCGAAACGACGACGAGTGAACATCACAGGGGGTCTCCAGAATGGGAGGACGAGGGTTCGGTACGTTCCACTAGCGTGCTGTTACCCGGCGACTCGAGCGGCGGTCCGCCACGCTCTGCCCACCAGGCCAGCCGCTTGGCAATCTGGCGCTCTTCACCGAAGGGCCCCGGATGATAGTACGTGCTGCCCTGCAGTTCCGCCGGCTGGTATGCTTGCGCCACAAACGCGCCGGGATAGTCGTGCGGGTACGCGTAGCTCGCGCGTCTGGCGGGGTCTGGGCGCTGGGCATTGTCCAGATTGAGCAGGTGCGCGGGCACAGCCAACGACGGTGTGGCTTCGGCCGCAGCGCGCGCCGCGCCCCACGCCAGATGCAAGCGGTTGCTCTTGGGCGCCGTGGCACAATACACGGCAGCCTGCGCCACCGCCCGCTCGCCCTCGGCCGGCCCGAGGCGGCGAAAGGCTTCCCAGGCGTGCATCACCACGCCCAGCGCCTCCGGGTCGGCGAGACCAATATCCTCGGTGGCAATGGCGGCCAGACGCCGCAGAAACACCTGCGGGTCCTCACCGGCCTGCAGCGCGCGAGCCAGCCAGTAGAGCGCGGCATGCGGATCGGAACCACGACACGATTTGTGAAAGGCCGAGAGCACCGCGTGTGAGTCGATGTCCTGCCGGTCGTAGCTCACCACGCGCACGCCAAGCGCTCCCGACAAGGCATCGACGGTCATGGTGTCGCCATCGGGCAAAGTGAGCGCAACGGCCTCGAGTGCCCCCAGCGCACGACGCGCGTCTCCATCGCACTGCTCCGCCAACCACGTCACCGTATCCGCATCGGCCACAAGACGGCGGCGTCCAAGGCCCCGCCGCTCGTCGCGGAGCGCCCGAGTGATGAGCGTCACAATGTCGCTCACTGCAAGCGGGCGCAGCGCGTACACGCGGCAGCGCGAGAGCAACGCGCCCACCACCGCGAATGCGGGCACTTCGGTGGTCGCGCCACACAGGGTGATCACGCCACGTTCCACGTGCGGCAACAAGGCATCCTGCTGCGAGCGCGCCCAGCGGTGAATCTCGTCGACCACCACGAGGGTGCGCGTCCCATCGAAGTCGCGACGCTCGGCTGCCTCGTCCACAATGGCGCGCAGGCGCGGAATACCGTCAGTCACCGCGTTGAGTGATACCACCACCTGTTTGGTGTATCGCCCGATGAGCGAAGCGATGGTGGTCTTGCCGGTGCCAGCGGGCCCCGTGAGGATGACACTGCCAATGGTACCGCGCCGAATGGCGTCACCCAGCGGACGCCCTGCGGCCAGCAGATGCTGCTGCCCCACGACGTCTTCGAGCGTTTCGGGACGCATGCGTGCGGCAAGCGGTTCAGCATCAGGCGAGGCAAACAGCGATGGCCCCTCGGACTTGCGTGCGCTCATCGGTGGGCGCTCATCGGTGGGCGCGCATGGAAGGCGTTCTCATGCGCGACGTTCCTCGAGACCGAGGCGCTCGGCCGCGACCCACAGTGCCTCCTCGAGCGCCGCATCGCGACGACGCGTGACACGCTCCGGATTCCAGGTGGGAGGGGGCAACTGTGAACGTGACTCGAAGCTGGCCGCGTCGAGTCGGTACGTCCAGCGGTCGGTGCGTGAATCAATGATCAGCAGGCGATCGCGCGTAATGGTGAATTGGTCCTGATCGGTATACACCGCACACTCCACGGCGCCGAAGGCCACAAGCGTCTGGCGCAGTCGCCCCACCGCTTCACGCACATCCGGCAACGGCAACAGGCTGCCCTGCCAGGTGCGACCGGATCGCAGATCCCGCAGCAGCATGTCCACGGCCGGATCAAAGAAACCCAGCAGGTGGTACACCACATCCATGACCTGCTCCGCCGGTGCGCCCACGATGCTGCGCCACAGGCCAGCATGTGCCGTGGTCACATACCACGCCCCGCCATGCACGAAGCGCGGGTCCTGCGACGTGGACCGCCACGCGAGTTCACTCATGTGCCGCCTGCCGGAGATGGCCCTGCATCCAATCGCGCGCGTGCCATGGCGCTCAATTCGGACACGGTGTTGCGCGCGGGATCAACGAGCACCGCCTCCAGCATCTCGTGCAGCAGCTGCCCGAGCAGCGGCCCCGGCTTTACGCCAAGGCGACGCAGATCGTCACCATCGATGGCGAGATCTCCGACCTCGATGGCATCACGGAAGGCGATGCGCAGCACACGGCGATGCAGCGCACGCCACGCCGCCGGCGACACCTCGTCACGCACCGCCCAGTGCGCCGCGGCCAGCCGCATGAAGGCGGCCATGCGCAGCCGACCAACCCGCGCTGCGAGCCGCCGGAGCGACGCATCATCCGGCCGTGCAGCGGCGACAAGTTGGCCGGTCAGCGATGGGCCCTCACGATGCCAGCGATCGACCAGCGCCCCAACGGTCGATATGTCGAGGTTGGAGAACCGCAGCGCGCGCAGAGCCTGTTCCGCACGCTTGCCATCAAGTCCGGCGAAGAGCGCCGCCAGCCGCAGCGCCTTGCGCAGCGGGCGGGTTGGGAGGCCGGGCTTGGGCAGACGGTCCACTACTTCGGTCTGCGCATTGCTCACGCTGGCCAGGGCCGGAATGAGCACGGCAAACGCCCCGGCATCGCGCCATCGCTGCAGCGCGAGTGACGGCCTGTCGACCTGCTCCATGGTCTTTTCGAGTTCCTGCTTGACCCGCTCCGGCGACAGACGACCGAGATGCGGTGCACTCTCCACCACCGCCTGCCAGGTGGCGTCATCGAGTGCAAAACCAAAACGGGAAGCAAACCGAATGGCGCGAAGCGCTCGCAGACGATCTTCGGTCAGACGCTCAGACGCCGTACCCACGGCACGCACCACGCCGCGCGACAGATCGTCGCGACCACCGAAGGGATCGTGCAGCGTTTCGGCAATGGGATCCCAGGCAATGGCATTGATGGTGAAGTCACGCCGAGCGAGATCGTCATTCAGCGAGACACCAAACTCCACCACCGCATGACGACCGTCGGTGTGCACGTCGCGGCGAAACGTGGTGACCTCGTGCATGCGCCCGTCCCGGTCCATCACACCGACGGTGCCGAACTCGATGCCCACCGGCACCGTGCGTCGGAACAGACGCTGGACCTGACGTGGTGTGGCGGACGTGGCCAGATCCCAGTCGAGATGCGCATGACCGAGCAGCGCATCGCGCACGGCGCCCCCCACACACCAGGCCTCGAAGCCGGCTTGCTGCAAGGTGGCGGCCAGCTCCACCACCGGTGCCGGTGGACGCAAGCGGTCCCGTTCCGCGTGTGCTGTCACCTGCACGTCATCCGCAGAGCACGCTGCCGCCGTTCACGTTCAGAATCTCTCCCGTGATGTGGCGCGCCAACGGACTCGCGAGAAATACGACCGGACCGGCAATGTCATCTGGCGATGCCACACGGCCCAAGGGAATGTTGGCGGCAATGCGCGACAGGCCTTCGCCGGCAAAGGGGCGCGCGACCGCCTCGGTGTCCACCCAGCCCGGCGCCACGCTATTGACCGTGATGTTGCGCGCGCCCAGTTCGACGGCCAATGACTTCACGAAGGAAATCATGGCCCCCTTGCTGGCCGCGTAGTCGGCATGCCCGGCCTCGCCGCGCTGTCCGGCGGTGCTGGAGATGAAGATCAGACGCCCGCCGTCGCTCATGTGCCCCACCGCGGCTCGCGCGCCGTAGAACAGCCCGTCGAGGTTGGTGGCCATGGTTTCACGCCAACGCGACTCATCCAGCGCCGAGACGGGGACCGCCTCGTCTGGCCAGATGCCGGAGTTGCCAACAAAAATGTCGACCCCGCCCCAGAGCCCCACGGCCTGCGCCACAAAGTCATCGTTGGCGTCCCGTGTGGCGAGATTACCCTGAAACGCAAAGCCACGTCGTCCGCTGGCTTCGATGTCGCGCAGTACCGCGTTCGCCGCATCCTCGCGCGAACGGTAAGCAATGCCCACATCCGCTCCGGCCCGTGCCAGCAAGCGCGCGCAGGCCGCACCGATGCCGCGCGCGCCGCCGGTGACCAGGGCGCGACGTCCGCTGAGGTCGATCACAGCGTGACCTCGATGGCATCACAGATGGCGTGCTGAATGCAGAGGTGCATCTCCTGCGCACGGTCGGTGCGGTCAGTCGGCACCACCAGACACAGGTCCGAGCGGCCCTTGAGCGCACCACCATCCCGCGCCGACAGCGACAGCACGGGAATGCCTTTCGCACGCGCCGCGTCAGCCGCCAGCAACACGTTGGGTGAGTTGCCGCTGGTGGAGTGAATGATGAGCAGGTCGCCTGGCTTGCCAATGGCCTCGATCTGGCGTGCGAACAGCTGATCAAATCCGAAGTCGTTGCCCGTGGCCGTGAGCAGCGAACTGTCCGTGGTCAGCGCAATGGCCGGATAGGCACGCCGGTTGCGCATGTAGCGCACGACGTATTCGGTGGCGAGATGCTGCGCATCGGCCGCGGATCCGCCATTTCCGCAAAAGAGCAGCGTACCGCCGCGCGCCACGGTGTCACGCACCATGCGCAGCGCCGCGGCAATGTCCTGCTCGAGCTGCTGCGCCGTACGTTCGGCGGTAGCCGCCAATTCGCGCAGTGCGCCAAGCAGAGGCGCCACGTCAGCGGCTGAGGACGGTGTACTCATGAACCACGGACTCCGTGAAGGGAGAAAGGAAGCTGGTCTCAGCGACCAAAGAAGCGCTTCACGCGCCCAAGCAAACCGGGCGCAAGTGGCGGCACGGGGATCGGGTCTTCATCACCCAACACACATTCGGCGTTGCCATGGGTGAGCAAATCCACCTGATCTTCCCCGCCCCGGTCAAGCAACCACTGCCGCACCGCAGACAGATCACGATGGTCGCCATGATTGTCGGACGCGAGAATGTCGATGTACCCCAGCGCCAGCATCTCACGCGCGAAGTCACTGGGTGCCCCACGCCCCATGAGTACCGACGCATCCGTTTGAATGACGACGCCCAACTTCCGCCATTCACGCACGAGATCGAGTGTGCAGCCGAAGTAGCGCTCGGGATGCGCGAGAATGGGCGTGCGGGCCTGACGGGTAATGCGCCGCAACTCGCTGGAGGCGCCGGGCGGCAAGCCACCCCGGGTGAACTCGACCAGCAGCGCGCGCGAGTCTCCAAGCGTGAGCTCCGTCGCCGACAGGTCGACACCCGGGCTGTCGAGCATGATTTCCCAGCCAAGCTGCAGTTCGAGACCAGCCGGCGCCTGTCGCTGCAGCTCCTGCAACAGTTCACGATGATACGCATACGGCGCCGTGACGGCCTGACTCGCGTTCAGATGCGGCGTGCATACCACCGTCGTGACTCCGTCATCCGCGAAGCGCTCCAGGATGGGCAGCGACACGTCGAAGGAGGGAGACCCGTCGTCGACTCCAGGAAGCAGGTGCGTGTGGAGGTCGATCACCGGGCACGTCCTCAGGGCACAGCAGCCGGTGGCTGACTGGCCTCTCGGGACAAGGCACCCGGCAAGGCGGCAATGCGCTGCATGGCCGACGTGGCCCGCTCGACAATGTGCGTGGGATCGTCGGCCGCCGCTTCGAATGCGTAGGTCACCAGCGCGTCCACGGCCAGGAGGTCGAGCGCCGTGGCCCGCGATGTGGAGCCGGACTGCAGCAGTGCATCGAGCAACCGCTCACCGGCGGCCAGGCACACCTCGGGCACCTCGCGTGCCGGACGGTTGACCTCGTTGGCCAGCAACTCCTGCAGACGCTGCAGCAGCGCGGCCGGCGGCGCCGGCTCGAGCTGCGTGATCCATGTACCGACCGTGGCCTCCGGGCCCAAGGAGTTCATCCGGCCGCCACCAGCTTGCCCACGATCTCCGCCGCACCGGCGAGGGCTGCATCCACCTGAGCGGGATCGACACCGGCCTGCGCCATATGTGGCTTGCCGCCGCCACGACCACCCACCGTCGCCGCCACATCACGCACCACAATGTCGGCGCGCAGTCCGCGATCTCTCGCGTCATCCGTGGCCACCGCGAGCAGCGCGCCCTTGCCATCGGCAAACGCGGCACCCAGCACGGCCACACCGCTGCCCAGTGCCTCGCGCACCGCGTCGCCGAGGGCCTGCAAGGCCTTGACGTCCGGCACGTCCACGCGAGCAGAGACCACACGCGTGCCGGCAATGTCGCTGGCCGCCGCCACCAGCTGCTGCGCCAAGCCACCACCGGTCGCACCACCGCGCATGGCTTCATCGAGACGCTTCTCGAGTTGCTTGCGCTCATCCATCAGGCCATCGAGCTTCTTTTCGATCTGCTCGAGACCCGAGGTGAGACCCGACATCGGCACCTTGAGACGCGACGCCACCTGCAGGAGCGCCCGCTCGCGATCGGCGAGGAACTGGAAGGCACGAGGGCCCGTGATGGCTTCGATGCGGCGCACGCCGGCCGCCACGCCGCTTTCGGACACGATGCGAATGAGGCCGATCTCCGCTGTGTTGCGCACGTGGGTGCCACCGCACAACTCGACAGAAAGTGCGGGAATCTCCACGACGCGCACGACGTCACCATACTTCTCGCCGAACAACGCCATGGCGCCGCGTGCGACGGCATCGTTGTACGACTCTTCCTGAATGGTCACCGGCACGGACGCCCACACGCCGGCATTGGCATCGGCTTCAATGGCCGCCAACTGCTCTGCGGACAACGGACCGTGGTGCGTGAAATCGAAACGCAAACGATCCGGCGCGACGAGCGAGCCCGCCTGATGCACATGATCGCCGAGGATCTTGCGCAGCGCGGCATGCAGGAGGTGCGTGGCCGTGTGATTGCGCTCCGTGTCCCGACGCCGATCCCGCGGCACCATCGCATGTGCGCGGCCAAAGGCTATCTCGCCCGTGGCTTCACCAATGGCCGCGATGCGCCCGTCCACCTTGCGCACTTCGTTGACGGCCACCGACCAGCCCTCACCGGTGATACGGCCGTGGTCACTGACCTGACCACCCGATTCCGCGTAGAACGGCGATTCACGCAGCATCACAGCCACGCGACCGTCGGGCAGATGACGCACGGCCGTTACCAGCGTGTCCACCTCGATCACGTCGTAGCCCACGAAGCGACCCATGCCCGCTTCATGCTGCTGATCGTGCGTCCACAGTGTCGGGTCGGCAAAATCGTCGGCGCTGACCGCGATCTGCTTGCTCTTGCGCTCATCCTGCGACTGCTTGCGCTGCGCCTGCAACGCGCGCTCAAAACCGGCGATGTCGACAAGGTACCCGCGCTCGCGGGCCATCAGGTCGGTCAGATCGATGGGGAAGCCGAAGGTGTCGTACAGACGGAAGGCGTCTTCACCCGAGAGCGTACCACGCATCGCCGTGCTGCCCTGCGTTGACGCGGCCGGCGCCAGCTCCTCGAAGCGCGACATGCCCGCATCGATGGTGGCGAGGAATCGCTCTTCTTCCGCGCGTGTGGTCTCGAGGATGTGCTTGCGACGCACATGCAGCTCGGGATAGAGGTCGCGCATCGTGTCGATGAGCACCTCCACCACATGGACCAGCGTGGGCTCGCGTCGACCGAGCAACCAGGCGTGACGCACGGCGCGACGCAGGATGCGACGCAGCACGTAGCCACGCCCTTCATTGCTCGGGAACACGCCGTCGGCAAGCAGGAAGCCCACCGCGCGCGCGTGGTCGGCGAGCACACGGAACGAGGCCGGATCGATGGGCCGCCCATCCTTGCCCACCGCGGTCCCCAGACCGACGCCCGGACGGTACGGATAGCCAATGCCCACCACGTCCTCCACCTTCTGAATCAGCGGGCGGAAGAGATCGGTGTGGAAGTTGTTGGTGACACCCTGCAGCACCGCCGCGATGCGCTCGAGTCCTGCACCGGTATCCACACTGGGCTTGGGCAGCGGGACCATCGTCCCATCCGCCTGCCGGTCAAACTGCATGAACACGAGATTCCAGATCTCGAGGAAACGACCCGCCTCGGCGCCTTCGACAAACGCGTCGAGCGAATAGTCCTGGATCTCAGTGTTGGTCCACTCGCCGCTTGCTCCCGACGGAAAGGCCCAGTCGGACGCCATGTGCGCGAGGTCCACGTAGATCTCGGTGCAGGGACCGCAGGGCCCGGTGTCGGCCATCTGCCAGAAGTTGTCCTTGGCACCCAGCCCGTAGATGCGGTTGTCCGGCACGTTGGCCACTTCGCGCCAGAGCGCACGCGCCTCGTCGTCTTCATGGAAGACGGTCACCCGCAGATGCTCCCGGGGAATCTTCAGGTCTTCGGTGATGAACTCCCACGCGAACTTGATGGCGTCGCGCTTGAAGTAGTCGCCGAAGGAGAAATTCCCCAGCATCTCGAAGAACGTGTGGTGGCGGGCCGTATGCCCCACCTGCTCGAGATCGTTGTGCTTGCCACCGGCACGCACGCACTTCTGCGAAGTGGTGGCGCGACGCTTCCCCTCCGGCGGGTCCTCCATACCCAAGAAGACCTTCTTGAACTGGACCATGCCGGCGTTGGTAAACAGCAAGGTCGGATCTTCGGCGGGCACCAGCGACGAGCTGGGGCGGATGGCGTGGCCGTTCTTCTCGAAGTAGGCCAGGAAGCGGGTGCGGATTTCGGCAGCGAGCATATCCGCACAATATAGGCAATCAGTCGACGGTTTCGTCAGCGAGCCGCGCCTCGTCCTCGCCCTCCCAATCGGCGCCACTCTCGTCACGCGCCGACAGGACCTCCCGCGTGACATCACGCGCCACACCCCCGCCATAGCCACGGCGCTGCAGGAACCCCAGCAGCCGCCGCGTCGCGACATCGGGCGGCAAAGCCCTGAGCGCCCTCGCGCGTTTTTCTGCCACCGCTCGGCACGCCGCCCGTTCGTCGAAGTCGTCCTCCGCCATGGCCTCCTGCACCGCCGCCTGCACCACACTGCCCGCCACACCCTTTCGCCGCAGGACCTGCGTCACTCGGCCCGGTGCCTCGCCGCGACGCAACCGCGCCGCCGCCTCCGCCTCGGCCACCTCATTGTCCGACAGCACGCCGCTGGCCTCGAGACGATCCAGCGCTTCACGAACCTGCAGCGCTCGTTCCGCGCCTTCCTCGGGCCTTGGCGCCGGCTGCCCCCGACGCAGTGGCGGACGCAGCAGACGCCGTTCCAGCTCCCGACGCGTGCGGCGCCCTCGCGCCAGCATGTCCAACGCTCGATCAGCCATGGCGGTGACGGCCGACTCATGCAGCAACCGCTCCACGACCTCCGCTGACAACACTGCCCCGACGCGGGTGGCGCCACAATCCGACAGCACACCCACCCCAAGCACCAGGGTGCGGCCATCCGACATCTGCAGCAGGTAGCGCCCCGGACGACGTGGGGACTCGCGCAGGTCCTGGATGCGCAACGCGGGTGCGCTGTGTGCAGACGGTTCGCCCACCGTACCAAACCGTTCAGCGTTCATCAGGAAGATTGGTTCCTTTCAGGGAAGAAAAAGAGTCGAGGGGCAACTCACGATGAGGAGTGGTGATCCGGGCACCACTTCCCACCGCGAGTCACCCCTCGACCCGGGCTCAACGGTCCTCAACCAGCGACCTACTCTTCTGTCTCCTCGGCGCCGGGCGCGGCCTCTGCCGCCTTGTTGACGCCAAGTACGACCTTCACCTTCTCCTCGACTTCAGCCATCAGCGCCGGGTTGTCCTTGAGGAACAACTTGGCATTCTCCCGACCCTGCCCAATGCGCTGCGAGCCGTAGCTGTACCACGCACCCGCCTTGTCGATGATGCCCGACTCGACACCGATATCGACCAGCAACGACGTATGGCTGATGCCCTCGGCGTACATGATGTCGAATTCCGCCTGCTTGAACGGCGGCGCCACCTTGTTCTTCACGACCTTCACGCGCACGTGCGAGCCGATGACGTCTTCCTTCTCCTTCACCGGGCCGATGCGGCGGATGTCGAGCCGAAGTGACGCGTAGAACTTGAGCGCCTTGCCACCCGTCGTGGTTTCCGGGTTGCCGAACATGACGCCGATCTTTTCGCGCAACTGGTTGATGAAAACCACCGACACCTTCGAACGGGCGATCGCACCGGTGAGCTTGCGCAGCGCCTGACTCATGAGGCGCGCCTGCAGGCCCACGTGCGAGTCGCCCATGTCGCCCTCGATTTCCGCCTTGGGCACCAGCGCCGCCACGGAGTCGATGACGATCACGTCGACCGCGCCCGAACGTACGAGGATCTCGCAGATCTCGAGTGCCTGCTCGCCTGTGTCCGGCTGCGAGATGAGCATGTTCTCGACGTCGACACCCAGCTTCTTGGCGTACTCGGTATCGAGCGCATGCTCGGCATCGATGTACGCCGCCACGCCACCGGCCCGCTGCGCGTTGGCCACCACGTGGAGACAGAGCGTGGTCTTGCCGCTGGACTCGGGGCCGTAGATCTCAGTGATGCGACCGCGCGGAATACCACCCACGCCGATGGCCGCATCAAGATTGATCGCGCCCGTCGGGATGGACTCGACGCGCACTTTGGCGTCGGTCCCAAGGCGCATGATGGAGCCCTTGCCGCAGCTCTTTTCGATCTGCGCGACCGCGAGCGCCAGGGCCTTGCGCTTGTCGTCTGTGATTACCGAACCCGCCATAAGGACCGCCGTCGTGAGGGGTGAAGCCGCCATGCCCTGGCTCGCGAGAATCTAGGGCGAACGCGAGCAGGACCAAGACCCGAATAAAGTACGAAGAAACTACGATGTGGACAACTCCCGCAAGTGCCCGAATTTACGGCAGGGGGAAGGCGTTCGGCACATGCCTCACCCGGACAGATTGACCGGAAACGAGGATGCCGATGACGTCAAACCGATAATTCAGCGCTTCCGTGCCATATCTGGCGATCCAGACCCTGGCCGATCGGCAAAGCTCCCGCTGCTTCCGGGTGTGCACGGCCTCCACGGGCGAGCCGAACTGCTCCCCATGACGGGCCTTGACCTCCACAAAGGCCACCTCGGCGTTTCGGTGCACGATGAGATCGATATCGCGGCGCCCGTCCCGAAAGCGATGCGCTACAATGGACCAGCCGTCGCGGCGCAACCAGCGCGCCGCGATACGCTCACCAAGGAGCCCGAAGTCCTGTCGCTGTTTCGTCATGGCGCGAGTGTAGCACGCTTCGCTGCGACGTGTTGCACCAATTGCTTGCGCATTTCATCCTGGCGACGCACCGACGCACCGACGCACCGGCACTCGATGATCTGGCGGGCTCGTTCACAGCTCACACAGAGAAGGAGAGGACGCAGAGACCGCAGAGAACATCAGTCTGGGTCCAACTTCCTCGACGCGGATGACACGGATGGGGCGGAAACGACACGGATGAACAACCTCTCAAGGCCGTTATCATTTCAACCCTGCGTGAGCAGCTGGCGATCCATCGCCACACACGACGCCCAGTGGCGAGCCGAGCGTCAGACTCCGCCGCGTGCGGCGATCATGAGGGCCGGGTCGTCGGAAATGATGCCCTGAATGCCCTGTCGCCAGAGGCGCTGCGCCTTGGCCGGCGAGTTGATGGTCCACACGTGGGTCACCACGCCATGCGGACGCGCGGCGCGTGCGATAGCCGACACCGGAACCGGAATGCCGCGATGCTGCGGAGGAATGCAGAGTGCCTGGAACCATGGACGGGCAATGCGCTGACGCAGCAGCGCCGGCGCGAGCAGTCGCGCGACGTCGGGCGTACTGGCACCGAGCGCGAACCCACCACCACGCAGATCCCGAGTGCTCGCCGGATCGAAGCCAGCCACGATGATACGTGACGCGAGGCCATGCCGGACGATCGCTCGGCGCAGCACCGGTGTGGCGGCTGGCGTCTTGATCTCCACGATGAGTGGCAAGGTGGGGGGGAGGGCCTCGATGACCGCGTCGAAGGTGGGGACGGTGACACCGCGTCCACGCCAGGGAAACGTCCGGCCGTCTTTCGTGAAGCGCGCACCGGCATCGAACTGCGATAGGTCCGCCGCCGTCAATGCGGCCACCGGCCCCTGCCCGTTGGTCGTGCGATCAAGCGTGGGGTCGTGCAGCACCACCAGCACGTCATCCCGCGTCACATGTACGTCGAACTCGAGTGCGTCCGCGCCAAGGGCCACGGCCTCGAGCATCGACGGGATGGTATTCTCGGGGGCGTGCGCGCGATTGCCGCGGTGGCCGATGACCGGTCGCGCGTGTGGGTCGAGCAGAATCATGGGGAAAACATACCGGGGCAACACCCTGTGCAGGATGTCGCCCCGGTCAGAGGTGAGTCACGACGGCTCGGTGAGCCGTCCCCGATACATCAGAACACGTACTGGATGCGCGTCATCACCATGCGGCCGATCTGCGGCACACCGGGGAACGTGCGCACTTCTTCGTTGAGCAGGTTGGTGGCGTTGAGCGACCAGCGCAGCGACTGCCCGTTGAGGTTGAACTTGCGCGAGATGCCAAGGTCGAGCGTGACGATCTCGGGCACGCCCTCGTAGCAGAAGCGGCCCTGCGTGGTGGTGGGGCAGCCGGCGACGGCGTTGGCCGACGTGGTGCCGGTCGCCCCCGGATTGCCGGCGGCAATCGGCCAGGAGGCCGTGGTGCCGTACACGCCCGAGTTGACCTCGTAGCTCTCGGAGTAGTTCACCCGGCTTTCGAGTGACCACACATTGCCCAGCGTCTCGAAGCGCGCCGCGAGGGAGCCACGGTTGGCCGGCGAGTTGGACATGAGCGGCGCGGCGTTGCCACCCTGGATGTCCGGGAAGATGGTGCGGTTCTGGTAGCTGTAGTTGGCGGTGAAGCCAAGGCGCTGGGTGGCCTGGAGGGTGGTGGCCATGTCGAGACCGGTGACCCAGAGCTTCTGGTTGCCGGCGTTGAAGTACGTGGCCAGGATGCGACGGTTGCCACCCGCCTGATCATCCCACGTCACCACGCCAAGCGGCAGCGCGGCGGCAGTCGGGACGACGGCGCCGGCGAGACCCGCAGCGAGTTGCTGCACCTGCGCCGCAGGCACCTGAAGACCAGCCTGTGCCGCCGCACCCTGAATGACCTGCGCCCACTGCGTGGTCACGTATGTGCCGTAGGCCTGCGGACTGCGCGCAAGCACGACGGGGGTGGCCTGTCCGGCGGATGTGCCCACATCACCACGCTGCTGTCGCCAGCCGGAGATGTCGATGAGCAGCTTGCCGTTGGCCAACTGCCCCTTGTAGCCCAACTCATACGTGTTGTTGAACGAGGCACGCAGCGGCGCGATGTCGGCCGGTCCGCTGGCATCGGCAATGAGATTCTGTCCGATGAACAGACCCGTAGGCAGTTCGGCCTCCGTCGGGACCCGCGACTGCAGACGCTGGATGAGCGCCGGCGCCAGTTGCGCGGCAAAGCCCGCTGCTTGCTGCTGCGACAGCCCGAGGTTGGCGATCAGCGCCTGCGTGAGGCCCGCGGTCAGCGTCGGCTGCACCGCCGGCCCGAGTGCCGTCCACACGCCGGGGAGCGCCGCCCCCGCACTCACCGTCTGGAAACCCGTGTTCTGCGTGAAGGGCGAGCGCATGCAAAGCGTGCCGTAGGCCGAGCCTGCCGTACAGGTTCGCGGGAACTGATAGCCTTCCTTGGGCTTGTTGCCCTGCGCAAACACGTCGTACGGGTTGGCCCCCGCCGCGCGCGACTGTACGAGATCGAGGAAGAATGTGAAGTTGGCCGGCGTCTGGAAGGCGCGGTTGTACGTGGCACGGAAGACGTGGTTGTCGCCCACCGGCTTGAACGTGATGGCGGCGCGCGGCGAGAAGAAGGTGCCCTCGATGACGTTGTTGCCGTCCACACGCAGCGCGGTGAGCAACTCCATCTTGCGGTTGAGCACCCGCGTGCTGGACTGCAGATAGCCGCCGTACTCGCGTGTATTGTCGTCGGCCTCGTTGCGGCCGTTGATCGTGCCACCCGTTTCCGGATTGGTCGCGATATAGTCCACGCCGTAGGTGAACGACTGGCGGCCGTCAAGCAGGTCGAGCCCGTGCTGGGCCTGCAGCGCCCAGACATTCGACTTGTCCACGATGGGCTGCCCGCTGCGCAGCAGATAGGTGCCGCCCACGTCCAGCGAATCGTCGTTGCCGGCGTTGCTGGAATTCACGAAGGCCTGGGCAAAGAACCGCCCGAAGCGCACTCGTTGCTGCAAGCTGTTGTAGGTCCAGTTCTTGATCTGCGCACTGCCGTTGGCGCCAGTGAGCTCGATGCCGGAACCCGCGCGCGTGAAGCCGTAGGTCGTGATGAGCTCCACCCCGTCGCGCGGACGCAGGTCGAGTCGCGCTTCACCGGTGAAGCGCTCGAGATCAAAGTCGCGCGCATTGGCCTGTCCGCGGCGGCCGGCCGGCGCCGCATTCGGGAACGTCGCCGGCTCCGACAGGTCGCGATACTGCCAGTCCCGGGCGCGCATGCCTTCACCCGACAGCTTGAACGCCGCCCGGTCGTTCAGTTTGACGGCCGTTCGCGCACCAACGCGCAGCAGATCGCGCTGACCACCGTCCACGCTGAGCGTGGTATTGGAGCGCCGACCGGGTTCCTGGGTGAATGGCGACTTGGTGATCACGTGCAGCACGCCGTTGGCGCTGTTGGGACCGTACAGCGCCGACGCCGGACCGAGCAGCACTTCGATACGATCAATGTCCTCGTTCGTGCCCGTCATCAGGAAGGGCACGTTCACACGCAGCGACGGCACGCCCGCAAAACGATAGTCCTGCAGCATGAGAATGCTGCCGCTGAACGCGTTGTTGAAGCCGCGCGCGACGATGTTGGCCTGCGCAATGCCGCCGCGGTTGACATCCACACCGGGAATGCCCCGGAGCTGGTCGGTGACCGTGACCGCCGGTCGCTCCGCGATGCGCTCACTCGAAATGACCGAGATCTGCGCCGGGGCATCGAGCGCCTTCTCCGGACGACTGCGGCTGGCCGTGACGACCGTCTGTCCGAGCTGCGTCGGCCGCTCCGTCAGCGCGGCATTGATGACCGCGCCAACCCGCTGCGCGGTGAAGACGCGCTGCTCATAGCCGAGGGCGCGCACCGTGACCGTGTAGCTGCCGTCCGGCAGGTTGACCACGCGGAACCCACCATCCGCGCCGGAGATGGCACCGTAGGCCTGCCCGCCCATGAGCTGCGCCTGCACCTGCGCATTCTCGATGGGACGGCCAGTGGTCGCGTCAGTGACCTTGCCGGTGATGCTGCCGGACTGCGCAGCGAGGTTCGACGACGCCGCAGGCATGAAACCGATGGCCAGCATTGCGCTGGCCAGCAGTCGCCGAAGAGGGAGACGCATTACGCACCTCGAGGGAAAAAAGGACTGGGAGAGTCCGGGCACCTGCGTCGATGCACAGGCAAGGGTGGGAACCGCCGGCGACACGGAAAACATGACGCCAGCGGCTAGGTTGCCCCAATCATTGTGTGCCGCGCTTCACTCGTCAATACGGGAACGACGTACGTCGGGCGTTAAAGTATGCCTTTGACAACGCCCGATCAGGACTCGCCACAGATCCGGTCGAGGTCCTGTATGCCGACCAGCACATCGCGGGGACGGGCCGCGCCCTCCGATGGGGCCAGTACGCCAGCCGCTTCCAACTGGTCGATGATCCGCGCTGCCCGCCCATAGCCGATCTTGAGACGACGCTGCAGCAGTGAGGTCGACCCCTGGCGATGCTGGATGACGACTTCCGCGGCTTCACGGAAGCGCGCGTCGCGCTCACTCGATGCCCCGTCGTCGTCCTCGTCGCCGCCCGCCTCTTTGGCTTCGGCGGCCTTCACGGCCTCCAGGATATCCGGCTCAGACTGTGCAGGGGCATCGAGCGCCGCTTCGAACCGTGCCTTGGCGTCGTCATACCAGCGCAGCAGCTTTTCCGTCTCTTCGCTGGAGAGAAACGCACCCTGCAAGCGCGACGCCTCCGACTTTCCCGGTGGAATGAAGAGCATGTCGCCGTTGCCCAGGAGCGCTTCAGCGCCCGCGCCGTCGATGATGGTACGGCTGTCCACCTGTGAGGCCACACGAAACGCGATGCGACAGGGGAAGTTGGCCTTGATGAGACCCGTGATGACATTCACGCTGGGCCGCTGTGTGGCGAGAATGAGGTGAATGCCGATGGCGCGTGCCTTCTGCGCCAGCATGGCAATGGGCGTTTCCACTTCGCCCTGCACCGTCATCATGAGATCGGCCATTTCGTCGATGACCACGACGATGTACGGCAGAATGCCACCGGTATACGTGCGGTCCTCGAAGCCCACTTCAGGATTGCGTGGCTTCTGCGGTGCCGGCCCTTCCCCTGCGGCGTGCTGCGTGACGCGCTTGTTGAACTCCTGCAGATTGCGGCAGGCGTTGGCCTCGAGCAGCCGGTAGCGATCCTGCATCTCCATCACGGCCCACTTGAGCACCGAGGCCGCGTCGCGATTGTCGGTAATGACCTTGTGCCGAAGGTGCGGTAGCGTGTTGTACACGCTGAGCTCGACCATCTTGGGATCGACCATCAGAAAGCGCAGCGTGCGCGGCGTATGCCGATACACCAGGCTGGTAATGATGGTGTTCACACAAACGGACTTGCCGGAGCCCGTGGCGCCGGCAATGAGCAGGTGCGGCATCTTGGCGAGATCCGCCACCACCGGACGTCCCTCGAGATCCTTGCCCAGGGCCACCGGCAACGCCGCACGGGCCGACTGAAACTCCGGCGCCTCCAGCACGTCACGCAGGCCCACCATTTCCGGCGTCGGATTGGGGACCTCCACACCCACCGCGCCGCGGCCCGGAATGGGTGCAACAATGCGAATGCTGGGCGCCCGCATGGCCAACGCGAGGTCATCGGCCAGGGCGGCAATCTGCCGCACCTTCACACCGGCGGCGGGCTCGATCTCGAACTGCGTGACCGTGGGGCCCGACGTGCGCCCCACCAGCTCACCTTCCACCTTGAACGTACGCAAGGTGGCCATGAGCTTGTCGCCCGCCATGTCCAGCTCGCGGCGTCCGACATCCGCGCTGCGCGCAGGCGCCTGCGTCAGCAGCGACGTGGGTGGCAGGTCATCGCTGAACGCCACGGGCTCGGCGGGCTGCTCGAGTACCTGCTCGACCGAGGGCTCACGCGCTGCGCCCTTGGCGTCGCGTGCCCGTCCCTTGGCGGGCTTTCGCGTGTCCGGCTCGACGGCGTCTCGCGACAACGCATCGCGCGAGAGTACGTCACGCGCCAATACATCACGCGCCAGCACGGGGTCGATGGCCGGCATCTCTTCCGGCTCGGGTGCAAGCCGCTCGGCCAGCGTGGGGGACCAGCCACCAGCCTCATTGCTGGTCTGCCCACGCGCGGGCGTCGGGCCGCCGGGGCCAACGAGCAAACGCAGTGGATTCCAGCGCAGGGTGGCCACGGTGAGCGCGCTGGTGGCCAGCAGAAAAACGATCCAGGCGCCCGCCGCGCCAAGCGCCTTGCGCAGGTAATGCGCCACGAAGGTGCCCCAGAGGCCGGCCAGATCGGAATCCGTCGGCGAGCCGCCAATGGCGAGACCGATGGCCACCGGCACCAGCACCACGGTGCCGGCAAAGAGCAGTGTCCAGTCGCTGGCATCGTCGGCCCGACGAATGCGACCGAACAGCGCGAGTGCGACGACGAAGGCGCCCAGCGCGATGAGCACCATGCCGGGAATGCCAACGGCAGCGACGATGGTGCACTTCACGACGGTGCCCACCGGACCGAACGGGCCGTTCGCATCCCAGCACGCCGCCGTCTCCCACTCCACACGCTGGAACAACAGCGCGCCCAACAGGAACACGGCCAGCAGGGTAAGCGCGACGGCGCCCATTTCACGCTGCAACACCTTCCGGTCCATCAGCCTCTCCTCATCGTCCCGACGAATCTGCCGCGCCGATCAGCGCGCAGAACTTCCGCCAGTTGTCGCTCGCAGCAGTTGCCGGTCCACGTACGCTGTGGCCACGCTGAAGGTGTCGAGCGTGAGACATGCAGAAACATCGGCACTGAACCCGGCATCGGCCAGTGAGCGCGCATGCTGTGCGTCGTACGCCAGCGACGACACGCCGCCTACGTAGGGTCGCTCGGCCAGCTCGGCCACGCGCGCGCCGTCCCCACGCGCGACACCCGGCAGGGCGGCGTGCAGCAAACGCACGAGGCGTCCCGCACACACCACATCTTCAAACGCCAGCCGGCGCTCGTGGCCGGCACATACGATGCTCACATCGGCATCGTGCACCGCACACCGCTCGAGCACGGCCTGCACCGTGGCCTGTGCGTTGACAAAACCCGCAAAGAAGCAGGCGCGTGCGCCGGCGGTTGCGGTGAGCGCCACGGTGCCGTTGGTGGTGGTGAACAGCACGGTGCGACCCGCCAGCGCCTCAGGCGTGTACTCCAGCGGCGAGTTACCCAGATCGAACCCGTCGATGCGCTGCATGCGCCGTTCACCGGCCGTCAGCACCTCGCCCCGCGCGTAGACCCGCGCACGCGCCGCCACCTCATCCACTGTCTCAAACGGCACGACGGCCCGCGCCCCATGGGCAAGAGCCGTCGCCACGGTGGTCGCCGCGCGCAGCACGTCGAGCACCACTACCACCCGATCGGCTACATCGGCGGGCACCACCGGTGCCTCGCCGAGCAGCACGTCCACTCGCACTCAGCCAGGCTCCTTCAGCAGGTCGGCGCCCTCGAACTCGAGCCACTTGGTGTGCACCTTGCCCGCCTGGAAGCCGGGATGCTGCATGACACGGGCCAGGAACGGCATGGTCGTCTTCACGCCTTCGACCACAAAGCTCTCGAGCGCAATCTGCATGCGCTTGAGCGCCTCCTCGCGCGTGTTGCCCTGCACGATGAGCTTCGCGATCATCGAGTCGTAGAAAGGGGGCACCGTGTAGCCCGCATACGCATGCGTGTCGATGCGCACGCCGGGGCCGCCGGGCTGATGAAACACTTCGAGCTTGCCGGGCGAGGGTTGGAAGTTGCGCGACGGATCTTCCGCGTTCACCCGGCACTCGATGACGTGTCCACGGAACGGCGGCAGTTCCTTCACCGAGAGCGGCAAGCCCGCGGCCACGCGGATCTGTTCCTTCACGAGATCGACGCCAGTGAGCTGTTCCGTGACCGGATGCTCCACCTGGATGCGCGTGTTCATCTCCATGAAGTAGAACGAGCCATCTTCGTCGAGCAGCATTTCGACGGTGCCGGCTCCCACATAGTTGATGGCCTTGGCGCCACGCACCGCCGCTTCACCCATGCGCTCACGCAGCTCCGGCGTCATCACGGGACATGGCGCCTCCTCGATGAGCTTCTGATGGCGACGCTGCACCGAGCAGTCGCGCTCACCGAGGTGAATGACATTGCCGTGCGTATCGCCAAGCACCTGGAACTCGACGTGACGCGGACGCTCGAGGAACTTCTCCACGTACACGTCGCCGTTGCCGAAAGCGGACAGGGCCTCGGAGCGCGCGAGTTGGAAGGAGCGAAGGAAATCGTCCGGATCGCGCGCCACGCGCATGCCCTTGCCACCACCACCGGCCGCCGCCTTGATGATGACCGGGAAGCCGATTTCACGCGCGAACTCCAGCGCCTCCTCGGGGTCTTCGATCGGTCCGGGCGTACCCGGCACGATGGGCACGCCGACTTCCTGCATGGCCCGGCGCGCCGAGGCCTTGTCGCCCATGACACGGATCTGGTCGGGCGTGGGGCCGATGAACGTGATACCCGATGCGCGGCAGGTCTCGGCAAACTCGGCGTTCTCCGCCAGGAAGCCATAGCCCGGGTGAATGGCGTCGGCTCCCGTAATCTCCGCGGCAGCAATCAGTCGCGGGATCTTGAGATACGAGTCGCGTCCCGATGGCGGTCCGATGCACACGTCATCGTCGGCGAACCGGACATGCAGGGACTCGCGGTCGGCCTCGGAGTACACGGCGACCGTCTGGATATCGAGTTCGCGGCACGCGCGGATGACGCGCAGCGCGATTTCTCCGCGGTTGGCGATGAGGACTTTCTTGAACATCCCGTAAGGTTGGCGACGTCACTGCCTCACCGCCAGTCCCGCTCGCCTACCCATCGTTCGGCGGCCCCCTTGACGGAGCCTCTCCCGCTTCACCTGCCGCGGCGGCTGCCCGACCGCCACGCGGCGCTACGCGGCGCTACGCGGCGCTGCTTCCGGGGCGGAATCCGCTGAACGTGTTGTCGCTGGCCGCGTCCACACCCTGTACGCGCAGTGCGAACTCTGCAGGATTGCTGGCGTTGAACAGCGCACTCTCGTAGGAGATCATGCCGCGCGAGTACCAATCCATGAGCGACTGGTCGAAGCTCTGCATGCCGTAGGCCACACTGCCCTCCTTGATCAGGTCGGGAATGTTGAGCGTGGCGGAGAGATCGCGGATCTGGTCGCGCACCGCTTCGGTGTTGACCAGAATTTCGCAGGCGGGTACGCGACCCGGCTGGTCGGCTCGCGGCACGAGGCGCAGGGACACCACCGCGGACAGCGCATTCGCCAGTGCGAAGCGCACTTCGTTCTGCTGGTGCGGCGGATAGAACGAGAGCACGCGATTGATGGTCAGCGTGGCGTCGGTGGTGTGCAGCGTGGAGAACACCAGGTGACCGGTGCCCGCCGCCTTGAGCGCCACGTCCAGCGTCTCGAGGTCACGGATTTCACCGATCATGATGACGTCCGGATCCTGACGCAGCACGCGCCGCAGCGCCTGCCCGAAGGTGGCGGTGTCGGTGCCCACCTCGCGCTGATTGATGTGGCACTTGATGTCCCGATGCACAAACTCGATCGGGTCTTCAATGGTGATGATATTGGCGCTGCGCCGCTCGTTGATGTGTTGCACCATGGCGGCCAGGGCGGTGCTCTTGCCCGAGCCCGTCACGCCGGTCACCAGCACCAGCCCGCGGGGCTTGAGCGCAATCTGCTCGAGCACCGGTGGCAGATTGAGATCGCGGATGTTGGATGCCGCGTGCGCAATGGCACGCATGGCAAAGGCCACGGTGCCCTTCTGCTGGTACACGTTGACGCGGAAGCGCCCGATGCCCGGCACATTGATGGCGAAGTCGGCTTCGCGCACTTCCACGAATTCGCGCAGCTGCGCTGGCGGCAACAGGTGTTCCGCCAGCGCGCGCAATTCCTCGGGCCGCATGGGCGGCATGTCGAGGGGGACGAGGTCTCCGTGCAGTCGCAGCGTGGGTGGACGACCCACTTTGAGATGCAAGTCTGATGCGCCTTCGCGCACCATGCGCTGCAGGGCCGCCTTGAGGTCGAGCCCCGCTGCTGGCGCCGCTCCGTTGCTGGATGCGGACGCTGGTCCGCTGGGAGCTGTCTGGGCGACGCCGGAGACCATCGTCATGTGATCATGTCTCAGCCGGTCGGATCGATGCGGAAGAGCACCTGGCCATATTCGACAGCGTGTGCATCGGCCACGTTGACCTCGCGCACCACCCCATCGAACTCGGACTCGAGCTCGTTCATGATCTTCATCGCCTCGATGATGCAGACGATCTGCCCCTTGCTGATCCGATCGCCAACCGCGACATACGGCTTGGCGCCCGGCTCCGGCGCGGAATAGAACGTCCCCACCATGGGCGACTTGATCTCGAGGGCCGCAGACTTCGGTGCCTCGGCCTTCGGCGCCGCCGTCCCTCCCTCCTCGGCAGGACGCGCCGCAGCGGCAGCAGGCAACACGGGCGCGGCAACAGGCAGTGGGGCGGCCGGCAGGGCCGGCGCCATGGTGACAGCGGCAGCGCGCTGCTGCGGGCTCTTCGAGATCCGGAGCTTCATCCCCTTGTCGGAGGAGATCTCGATGGAATCCACCGTGGAGCCGTCGAGCATCTCGATCAGCTTCTTCACGTAGCGCAGGTCGATCATGGAGGAGGGAGGCTGGTAGAAAGGAACGTCGCCCCTGCCGCGCGGTCCATTGGACCTGACGACACCGGACAACGCGATGGACGGACTGGACGTGGTGCGCCGAGCGCGGCGACTACGACAACTCAGTGAGCCGACGGTCCAGGCGAGTCAGTACCCGCGCCCCGTCTGCCGTGATGAGCACATCGTCTTCGATCCGCACGCCACCCCACCCCGGCAGGTAGATGCCCGGTTCGACGGTCACCACCATGCCAGCCGCGAGGGGAGCCTCGGCACTCCGGGACAGGCGCGGACCTTCATGCACCTCCAGTCCAATGCCGTGACCGAGAGAATGCCCAAAGGCGTCACCATACCCGCGGGCGTCAATGTACTCTCTTGCGAGCGCATCTGCAGCCATCCCCTGCATTTCAGCCCGAATCGCGCCCGAAGCGCGCACATTGGCCTCGCGCACAATGTCGTGAATCTCCCGCTGGCGCGCTGACGCCGGTCCCAGAACCACCGTCCGGGTAATGTCGGCGCAGTATCCGGCGAAAATCGCCCCGAAGTCGATCAGCACGAAGTCCCCGGGGGCGAGCACGCGCTCGGACGCCCGGGCATGCGGCAGCGCCGACCGGGGGCCTGAGGCCACAATAGTCTCGAAGGGGAAGCCCTCGCTGCCCGCATCACGCAGCTGATGCTCGAGAAGGCCCGCCACGGCCAGCTCGGTCAGACCGGGCCGCAGCTGCTCGAATGTGCGAACCAGCGCGGTCTCGGCAATGGCCACCGCGCGTTCGATGCAGGCCACCTCGCCCTCGTCCTTGCACTCGCGCAATTGTTCGACGCAGTCCACCACCGGGCGCCATTGCCAGCGCGCGCCCTGCTCCAAGAGCCGCGAGAAATCCCGATGCAGGAGATGCGCGGACTCAAAGCCAATGCGCTCCACGCCCGTGGTGGCGGCCAGACGGGCCCAGAGACCGGCCCAGAGGCTGTTGGCTTCAATCTGGACCGTTGCGTGCGCCCCGACCTCGTCTTCCACCTGCGCGGCATAGCGGAAGTCGGTGAACAGCATCAGCTCGAGCGGTGTGACGAGCAGCAGCGCATTGCTGCCGGTGAATCCCGTCAGGTAGCGCACATTGGGCAGCGACGACACCAGCAGGCCGTCGAGATCGGCCCGTCCGAGGGCCTCACGCAGCGCGGCCAGCCGCTCTGGACGCCGATCAATGGCACCTCCCAATGCCGAACGATTCACGCGCGCCGCGCAGCCAGTGCCCGCACGAGGCCACGGAGGCCGTATTCGTAGCCGTCCGCCCCCAACCCGCAGACCATGCCAATGGACGCCGACGCGAGCATGGAGTGGCGACGCTCCGGCTCGCGGGCATGGATGTTGGACAGATGCACTTCGACAAAAGGCAGCGCGGTGGCCGTAAAGGCATCACGCAGCGCGAGACTGGTATGGGTGTAGGCCCCGGCATTCACCACCACGCCATCCACCTCTCCACGCCAGGCATGCAGTGTGTCGATGAGCTGCCCCTCGCCATTGGCCTGCGCCGCGCGCAGCTGCACGCCCAACTCGGCGGCAACGCGCTCGAGGTGGGCGGTGATATCCGCGAGCGTGGCGGTGCCGTACACCGCCGGTTCGCGCGTGCCCAGGAGGTTGAGATTGGGCCCGTTCAGCACGCCAATGATCACGAGTTGCCAAGCCCCTTGAGCCAGGCCGAGAACTGCGCCAGATCGTCAGCGGCCGGTGGCGCGGATGCCGCCGGGTTGCCGGTTACCGAAGGCTCAGCCCCTGATGCAGCGGAGGTCTGCCGGGCCGGATCGGGGAAGAAGCGATCGAACGAAAACTCACCGGTTGCACCAGGCGCGGGAGGCTGCGGCGCGGCCGGGGTGGGCGCAGCGGGAGTGGGTGACGCCGCCACGCCGCGGATGGGCGTGGGTTGACGGACTGTGCCAAAGGCCGGTGTCGGTTCGCGATGACCGGCGGCCCCTGCGAAGAAGCTGTCGCTGAGTGAGCCAACGTCAGGCGACTGCGGGTCGAACGCCGACGCGAGCTGACGCGCCGCGAACTCGTCCTGTGCGGAGGCCGACGCCGGCGCCTCGTCTCCAAACAGCGACGCGAGACTGTCGTCATGCGCGGCCTCGACTCCCGGCGCTTGCACGGCAGGCGTACGAACCGGAGTGGCATAGGCGGCGAGCGACGCGGCGGGTGTGCTGCGCAGCGGCGGCGAGAAGACCGGCGTGGAATACGCCGGCGTGCGGCGCGAGACCCGTCGCGCGGCCAGGCTCGCGAAACGCTCCCGGGCCGTGTACACGGCGATCGGCTCCGCATGGCCTGTCTCGCTCTCCGGAGCGACGATTGCCGCGGAGACGGGTTCGCCGAACGCTGCTCCGTCTGCTTCCGGTGCCACGTCCACGCCAGTAGCCGCGGACTGCTGCATGTCCTGCAGCTCCTGCAAGCGAGCAGCCAGCACGGGGTCATAGGGACGCCGGCGTACCAACTCCTCGTACACGGTCACGGCGCGATCGACAAAGCCCTGAGCCACCAGCAACTCGCCCATGGTCTCGGTGACAAACGCCGGCGACGGTTCAGTCGGTTCTTCGGACGCTTCTTCAGACGGTTCCTCGGTCAGCTCGTCGTTGAGCGACGCAAAAGACTCTTCAGATACCGCGCGTACTTCGGTCTCCGCAACAACGACATCTTCAAACGGCGCGACGATCTCCGGCTCTGTCTCCGCGGCGTGCTCCATCACGTCAGCATCGGCGCCGAACGCACGGACATCGTCGACCACATCATGGACAACATCGTCGACGGCATCATCGACCACACCATTGACGGTGTCGATGGCGCTGTCCGTCAAATCCATCAGCGGCAGGGTGATCGGCGAATCGGTCTGTGCGAAGTGTGCCACGTGCTCGTTTGCAAACTCACTGACAGACTCGGCCACCAACTCCGTCTCCAGCTCCACCTCGATTTCCGGCTCAGGCTCCGGCAGCGGCATGCTGAGCGCGTCGCCCTTCTCGAGCCCAAAAGCCTGTGCCGCGTCGGGCGTGACCGGCACGGAGAGCGGCGTGACCGAACGCGGCGTCTCACGCCGAGCCAACAGGTCCGTGGTATCGGGCCACTCGGGCGCGACGAGGCCTTCTTCAAACGCCATCGCCGCCTCTGATTCAGCCTGGGCGGCCTGCGCTTCCAACTCTTCGGCCCTGGTTTCGGCAAAAGCCGCCGAAGACGCGACCGGCTCAGCCGGCGCAAAGTGGAAGGGGTCCGCCTCGGCTTCAATCGCCCGCATGGCCGAATCGGGGGTCGGCATGGTGGGCAGGATGGCCGGGAAACTCTCGATGGGTGTTGGCGCGAGGGCCGGCGGGAAGGACGGTGCCTCAGCCACCATGCTGTCGAGATCGATGGGGGCGAAGGCCGCCTGACTGATGGGCGTCGGGATGGCCGGCGCGGCGGTGATCGGCGTGGGAATGGCCGGCGCCGCCGAGACCGGCGTGGGAATGGCTGGCGCCGCCGAGACCGGCGTGGGAATGGCAGGTGCTGCCACGACCGGCGTCGGGATGGCCGGCGCCGCCGTCACCGGCGTGGGGATGGCGGCGAGGTCGATGGGTGTGAACGAGGCCGGCGTGGGCATCGACGGGGCCGGCACGCTTCCGGCCGGTACCGGCGCACTGCCCAGCGCGGGCGTGCCGAACGCCGCCATGGGCACCACCGGCGTGAACGAAGCCGGCGCGGGGATGGCGGCTACCGACGGCGTGGGCGTGGCCAACGAGGCCAACTGCGCCGCGATGTCGTCATTGCGCGGATCCGCTTCGAGCACCCGCTCATACCAGCGGCGGGCCACCTGCGGCTGATCCTGCCGCCGGGCAATGTCCCCGAGATGCCGCAGGGCGATGAGGTTCTCCGGGTCGAGCGCCAGCGCCTGCTCGAACACCCCGCGGGCCTCGTCCAGCTCACCCGTTTCATAGAGGGCCTGACCGAACACGATGTACCCGCTCATGTGCCCAGGCTGCTTGGGCAGATGTTCGCGGCACAGCGCAATGGCCTGCGAGAGATCGCCAGCCTTCCGGAGCTCGTTGGCCAGCGGCGCGAAGAAGCGCCGCGGGTTTTCCTCGAACTTCTTCCGGAGTTCGTCGATGCGGGCAGCGGTGCTCATGCGTACAGGGCCCTCTGGTGTGAACCCGGGGCGGCGACAGGACGCACTGTCACGCGGCTGGCACCGACAGGGTCGGTGATCCGGGGGTTGGATGTATTGATTGTCCGGGGCGATCGGGATGTCAATTGCACGGCGAACTCAGGAAGTGATGACGTGTCTTGCCTTTAGGAGAACGCGACCGCTAGGTTTCGAGGCTCTCTTGCTTCTGCCCCCACCCACGGTGCGGTGGAGGCCTTTCCGTTACGCCGTCCTACCCGACCGAAGGAGTTACGCCCCGTGCTGCAATCGATGCGGAGCGCCGCGAAGTACATCTGGATTTTCATCATCGTGGCGTTCGTCGGCAGCTTCCTGCTGTATGAGACCTCGGGGTTGGCCGGCCGCGCGCCCGTGACCACCACCACGTCCATCGCCACGGTCAATGGTGAGGAACTCCTCCTCACCACTTGGCAGAATGCGGTGAACTCGCTCGAGCAGCAGCAGGTCCAGCAGTCGGGCGGTGCGCTGACGCTCGACCAGCGCCAGCAGCTCGAAGACCGGGCGTTCGACGAGCTCGTGACCGACATGTTGCTGCAGCAGGAAATCAGGAAGCGTGGCATCACGGTTACTGACGACGAAATCCTTCAGGCGGCACGCATGGCGCCGCCGCCGCAGGCCATGCAGTCGCCCGACCTGCAGACCGACGGCCAGTTCGACATGCAGAAATACCTCCGCCTGCTCAGCAGCCCGATGGCGCGGCAGAGTGGCATGCTGGCCGGTCTCGAGGCGTACTACCGCAGCGAGATCCCCAAGCAGAAGCTCTTCGACCAGATCGCCAGCGGCGCCTATCTGTCGGACGAGCGCCTGTGGCAGCTCTACAAGGACCGTCACGACAGTGCCACGGTGAGTTACGTGACGCTGCGTGCGGAGAGCCTTTCGGACACGGCCGTCACTGTCACAGACAGCGAGATCCAGCAGTTCTTCGAACGGAACAAGAAGCGTTTCGAGAAGCCGGGCCGCGCCGTGGTGTCGCTGCTCACGGTGCCGCGTATCGTCTCGGCCGCTGACACCGCGGCTGCCAAGGCCCGCATCGAGGCCCTGCGTGCCGAGATCGTGGGTGGCGCAAAGTTCGAGGATGTGGCGCGTCGTGAATCGGCCGACAGCATCTCGGGTGCCAACGGTGGCGCGCTTGGCAAGGGTGGACGCAATCGCTTCACGCCCACGTTCGAAGAAGCGGCCTACGCGCTCAAGACCGGCGAGCTGTCGCAGCCGGTGCTCACGCCGTTCGGCTGGCATCTCATCCGCGTGGACTCGCGTCAGGGTGACACGCTGGACCTGCGTCACATCCTCGTGACCGTGACGCAGAGCGACTCGAGCGCCTCGCGTACCGATCGCAAGGCCGATTCGCTGGCCAACAAGGCCGCCAATCAGGAAGAAGGCAAGGCCTTCGACGACGCCGCCCGTCAGCTCGGCCTCACGCCGGCCACGGTGGTGGTGACCGAGAAGGAGCCGCTGTCGTTCGCCGGCCGCTACGTGCCGTCGGTGTCCGCGTGGGCCTTCACGGGCATCAAGCCCGGCGAGACCAGCGACCTGTTCGACTCGCCGGAGGCCTACTACCTCGCGCGTCTCGACTCCCTCACCAAGGGTGGGCCGCAGTCACTGGCCGAGGTCAAGGAGGACATCCGTCGCCGCCTTGCGCGCGAGAAGCGCCTCGAGAAGCTGCGCCCGATGGGTGAACAGCTGGTGAGCGCCGCCAAGCAGGGCGGCCTGGAAGCGGCAGCCGCGCAGGCCGGTCTGCAGGTCGAGAAGACCTCGCCGTTTGCGCGTGGTGAGCTGGTGCCGGGTCTTGGCCAGTTCACGCCGGCCATTGGCGCGGCGTTCGCCGTGCCGGTTGGTCAGGTGGGTGGCCCGTTCAAGACGGCGGATGCCCTGGTCGTGCTCCGCGTGGATGCGCGTGTGGATGCAGACCGGACCGCCTTCGAAGCGGAGAAGACCATTCAGCGCACGCAGTACACGCAGTCGCTGCGCCAGCAGAAGGTCGACGAGTATCTGAACAACCTGCGCGAGAGCGTGAAGGTTGACGATCGTCGCGTCGAAGTGCTGAGCCAGTTGCGGCGCCAGTCGGGCGTCTGATCGCACACCCCGCATGACAAACGCCCCGTGAGTCTCGAACTCACGGGGCGTTTGCTTTTGTGATGACGATCGCGACGAGCAACTGCTGCTCCTACCCGATCGCTCAGCGAATGCCGGCCGGCGTTACTGCAGCAGGCGCTTGGGCTCGGGCCGCTCTTCCTGCTGAGCCGCAGGTGCCCCTTCAGCAATGCGCTGCTCGGCGCGCGGCGCGGCCGGCGGCGGCTCGGTGATCTGCCGCTGCGCGTCGCTGATGTTGCGCTTGAACTCGTTGATGCCCTTGCCGAGCGACCCCGCGATTTCGGGAATCCGCTTGGCCCCGAACAGGAGAAGCACGATCACCAGGATGATCATGATCTCCATGAAGCCGAAGTTCTGTAGACCCATGGGAAACTCCTAGAAGAGGGACCGCGCGATCAGGTAAGCGATCAATACCCCAAGGAGGCTCAGAAGGGAGACATCCAGGGCAACTGGTCCTACGGCGAACTTCAATATAATCAGGTCGATGGGTAGCGGCCCAACCGCCGGTGTGACGCCGGTGGTGAGGAACTCCTTCACTGCCCCCGCCGGCAGGAACCGGCGAGCCACCTGAGTGATGAGCCCGCCCACCACGAACCCGGTGGACAGGACCAACACATGAAACAGCGGCCGGTGTCTGGAAGGTCCGCGTGCCATCACCAGCGCCGCTCCACGACATACGCGATGGAATCCAAAAGGGATGTACGAGCCGTCCCTTCCGGCAGTTCGAGCAGCGCCTCCTCGGCTTCGCGCGAGAACTGGTCCGCGCGCCGACGCGCGTACTCGAGGCCGCCATGAGTCCGCACGATGCCCACCACCTCGGCAATGGCGTCGTCTTCGGGTTCGGGCGAGGCAAACAGCGCCTCCACCCGCCCGCGGGCGGTCTGATCCATCTCGCGAAGCGCGGCGATGAGCGGCAGTGTGACCTTGTGCTCCTTGAGGTCGAGCCCGCTGGGCTTGCCGGTCATTTCCTGCTGCTCCGTGTAGTCGAGCAGGTCATCGGCCACCTGGAAGGCCATGCCCAGGCGCTCGCCAAAGCGCGTGAGGGGCTCGCGATAGCGCGGCGCACCGCAGAGCGCGCCCACATCGCAGGCCGCCATGAACAACGAGGCCGTCTTGGCGCGGATGAGCGTTTCGTAGTCGCGCTCGGAGAACGCCAGCGCGTCAAAGGCACCAAGCTGCCGGATCTCCCCGAGCGTCATCTCGTTGGACGCGTAGGTGATGCTGCGCATGGCCTCCAGGTCACCGATGCTCACCAACTCTCGCAGCGCGCGCAGATACAGGTAGTCACCCATGATGACGGAGACCTGATGACTGAACAGCGCGTTGACGGTGGGCATGCCGCGACGCAGCGCCGAGTGATCGACGGCGTCATCATGCACCAGCGTGGCAAGATGGATGAGTTCGATGATGGCGGCGAAGGTCACCGCCTTGGACGAGGTGCGCTCTTCAATGCGACTGGCCAGCAGCAGCAGCGTCGGACGGAAGAGTTTCCCCTTCATGCCCATGAGGTGGCCCTGCACTTCCTGCACGAGCGGCACGTCGGCCGCGACGATGCGCCAGAGCTCGTCGGAAACGGCGGCGAGATCGGCCTGCACCGGTGACTGGATGTCGCGCAATGCCGCGGCCAGCGCCGACGGAGTCCGCGTGGTCAGGGTCATCGGGAGGCCTGTTCGACGGCTGCCAGGCGAGCCGTCACGTCTCGGAATTGGATGTCGGTGGCGTACACACGCTGATAATAGCTACGAGCCTCGTCCCAGCGCTGCAGGGCCTCGCAGGCATATGCCAACAAGTACAGCACCCCGACCCGCTGGTCGTCGTTGAGTCCGGGCTCGTGGAGGGCCCGGGAGAGGATGGTGGCGGCCACCTGGTGCCGTCCCTGCTCCACGAAACACTGGCCGAGGGCCTCGTAGGCAGGGAGACGGTGTGAGCGGCTGCGCAGGGCCTTCTGGAACTCCGCGATGGCGTCCTCCAGCAGGCCCATTTCCTTGTAGGCGACCCCGAGGTCGTAATGACTCTCGAAATCGTCTTCTCCCAGTGAACGCGCGACCCCCTCCTTGAAGTGCCGTAAAAGTGAATCGAAGTCGGCCTGTTCGTCGCCCGTGATGGTGGGCTCCCGCATCCGCATGCGGGTGGAGGCGGGCTCGTCATCGTCGCGCAGCCAATCAGCGAGGTCGACAAAGTTGTCGTCCGGGACGGCTGGGGCCGGTGTGGGAAGCGGCGGCGCGGCGGCGCCGAGGGCCGTGCGGGCGCGGTCATCGTACGGGTCGATTTCGAGGACGCGGGCATACACGGCCCGGGCCCGGCCCTCCTCACCCATGCGCACCAGCGCATCAGCCAGATCGAGGTAGGCGCTGCGCAGCCGAGCTTCGCTGTTGGTCTGCACGGCCAGTTCAACGCGGCGCTGGTGATACGGCACCCGGTCCGGACTGACCTGCACCAGCTCGTCGGCGATTTCTGCGGCCGACTCGAACTCTCCGGCGGCCTGGAGGCCCGACTGCGCCGTTTCGAGTTCCGCCAACGCGGCGTCACGCTCTCCAGCCTCGAACAGGGCCTCGGCCAGGCGACGGCGCAGCAGCCAGTTCTGCGGCATGCGAGCCACCGCCGCACGCAGCGAGTCCCGGCGCGCCGTAGCCACCTGCTGGGCCTCAGCCGCGACGGCGGCAATGGGCAGCGCCGGCGTGACGGAAACCGGACGCCCCTCGGGCTCGACAGCCGGCGACTCCAGCTCGTCGTCAGCGATTTCAACGTCCAGCACTTCAGTCGCGGGCGCATCAGGGGCCAGCGCCTGAGCCTCAGACGCCTCCCCCTCAGCCGCCTCAGCCTCAGAAGCGTCAGCTTCCGGTGGCAGATCGTCGACCAACACCGTCGTCGCTTCCGAACGCAGGTCGGATGACACCGGCTCGGAAAGCTCTGGGGCCTGGTCTGGCTCGCCCGTGGACTCGTCCAGTTCCGGATCGAACAACAGATCCAGCTCCACCGGAGCGGCGGGCACTCCGCCGGACTCCGGCGCAGCAGTATCGCCCAGGCCGAGCGACACGGCGCCATCGTCGAGCATGAGCGGCGGCAGCTCGCCCGGCAGAATGAAATCGTGCGGATCGATGCGATACGGCGGCCGATAGGGCGGTGCAAACTCGTCGACGGCTTCGAGCTCGATAACCGGCGTGCCACGCGGCGTGGGCCGCACGGCACGCATGGCGTCCGCCACTCTTGCGGCCTCTTCGGCTCGTGCCACCAGTTCCTCGCCGGCAGCGATGGCCGCATCCAGCTCCGGCACCGGCTCGATCTCGAGCGGTGTGAGTTCGGCCAGGCCCGCCTCTGGCGCAGGCGAAGCGGCCGGCGCTGGCTCCGTCACCTCGAGAACGGAATCCACGACCAGCGGCGTCGGGTCCACCAACCGCGGCGGTTCCTGACCAGTGGACGGCACGCCAAAGGTCTGGGACACCGCCTCTTCCGTCGGCCCGCCCTGGAAGTCTTCGACGAGGAGCTCGTCGAGGATCGGGATGCCGGCGGCGTCGGCCTCTGCGCCACGTGAGGTCAAGTCGAGCGGGGTGACCACTTCGGCGGCCGCGCTGGCCTCGACCTTGGGCAGATCGTCGGAGGTGAATCCGTCGAGAACAGGCACCGCGTCGCCGATGAATTCGCCGTTGGCCTCGAGACCGAGCAAGGGCTCCACCACCGGCGGCGCCTCGGTGGCCTGCGCGATGGTTTCGGTGGGCGGCGGGGTCACCAGCCGCACAGTCGGCGGCGTTTCGATGACCGGGACCGGTGGCGGTGTCACGCGCTTCACCGGTGGCGGCGTCACCAACCTGACTGGCGGGGGGGTGGGCGAACGCGGGGTGTCGACGATGAACGGCAACTCAACCACGGGCTCGGCCGGCGTCGGGACCTTGGTGGTGGCGATCGGCGTCGGGATGCGCGGTGCCGACATCGGTGTGCGGGAGGCCGGCGCGCCGTAGTCGATGTCGAGGAAGACGAGATCGGCCGACTTGAGTTCCCGGCCCGGCGGCGCGTCGCTCTCTACGGCGACACTGCGCGCGGGCGTCTTGCGACGAGGCAGCGTGATGCCGGCGCGCTGCGCGTGCTCCTCCACCATGCGCCGCACTTCCGTGAGCTCGGGCATGAGGTCGGCCACTTCCGCGAGGGCACGCATGCCTTCGTCCACGCGTCCTTCCTGCTGCATGCGCGTGGCGTACTCGAGAAAGTTGCGCGTCGCGTCACCCCGCAGACCCTTGCGGGCGCAGATGCGACCGAGGGTGAAGTACACATTGGCTCGGCCCGGCGCATTGCGCAGAATCTTGTTGCAGAGCGCAATGGCGTTGTTGAAAAGGCCGGAGGTCGCATAGTGCTCGACGGCCCGCTCGTAGTAGGTGATGGCATCGGGCACCCGGCCCTGCCGGAGCGCGAGGTCGCCCACCTTGTTCAGCAGCGCGACGTCAATGTCCTCGCCAGCCGCCTCGCTCTCCTCGATGGCTTTGACGTAGGAGGCGATGGCGCGGTCGATCTGCTTCAGCTGCTCGAACTCAGCCGCCTTCTTTCGGTGCTTCGCGGCGTTGGACATGCGTTCGAGGCTGACTCCACGTGACGGAAGGGCCGAGGGGCCCGGAGGGAGGACGGGACCCGGGGATCGTACCCCGAAGCTCGCCCACGTTCAAGGGACGCGTGGCCCCGGTGTGAGACGAGGAGTGCACAGAGCACGCAACGCCCGTGGCCTCCCTGCCCCACACTCCGTGGCTCAGGGTCTCACCACCGGCAGGATCCGTTCCGGACGCGCCACCTCAGGCTGTACCGTGGCCATCACATCGCGAATGCGGGACATCACACGCAGGGGGGCCTGTGCCTCGCCACGACAGGCGTAGAAGCAGTCGTTGCAGTCGATGGGGGCGTAGCCCTTGTACTGCTCCCAGGGGCCGTCGGCCGGAAAGTCCGGACAGCGCCGCACCTGGCCCTGCGGGTCAATGTGAATGGTGGTGTTGCCGCTCTCACAGGGCTCGGTCATCTCGCCGCGCACGTAGCGCGGAATCTGCTCGAGGTAGTAGTCGGAATTGGTGATGACGCCGGCCCGACGACGCTTGTAGGCCAGCAACTCGTCCACCACGGCCTGCACCGCCGCCGGGTCGAGATCCTGCAAGAGGTGGTCGCGATTGCCATTCTTGAGCGCCGTGTAGACCGAGAAATTGACCCCCGCGCCCATGGCGGCCGCCTGATGCACAATGGGCAGAATCTGGTCCAGATTGTCGCGCTTGATGACGGTGTTGAACTTGACGCCACCGATGCCGGCCGCACGCATGCGGGGCACGAGGTCGAGAATCTTGTTGGTCAGACCCGGGATGCCCCGCGCCTCATCGTGCCGGCCGTCGAGATAGTCGAGCGAGATGTTGAACTGATCCACGCCCGCATCCCACAGTGACTGGGCCCGATCGAGCGACAGCATGCCCGCATGCGTGATGAGCTGCACGTAGGTGTAGCGCACCGACTGGCGCACGGCACGCACCAGGTCCTCCAGGTCGCGCCGGAGCGTGGGTTCGCCGCCCGTGAACGTCACCAGCATGGGAGAAAAACGCCGCGCGATGGCGCTGAAGTCGGCGAGCTCCTGCGCCTTGGCGCTGGCCGGCGTCTGCCAGTAGTTGCAGAAACCACAGCGCGCATTGCAGCGCATGGTGACTTCGAAATTCAGCAGCACCGGCCGCCGGCGTAAACGCAGCCAGGCGTATTTGGCCAGAAAGATGGGAACGTGATACGGGCGATACCGGCTGGAAAGCATGGCCGGCGCTCAGAAGTTGCCGGAGCGGTACGTCTGCCGGTCGTAGTTGAACTTGAGCTCCGGCTGCGCCTTGAGGGCAATGAAGAAGTTGAACGCGAAGTTGCCGCTCGGCGTCTGCGAGAAGGAGAACACGGCGTTCCAGTCGTGCAGCGAGCGCTGCAGACCCACCTGCTGGCTGGAGAAGCGCGCACGCTCCACGTCGTACTGCGTGGACCACTGCGCCGACCAGTTGCGCGTGATACCGAACGAGAGGTTGGCCGAGACGTTCTGCGTGGGCGGCTGGATGAACACCGGCGCACCGATGGCGCTCTGACCGGAGTTGAGGCCGGTGGACGGCGCGGTCTGCGCATTCAGGATGCACCGCTCATACGCCACCACACCGAACGGCCGCTGGCCTTCACACAAGGTGGCCGGATCGTTGTTGATCTGGGTGCCGCCCACGGGCGGCCGCTGCCGCGCGGCGTTGTACTGGAGACTGAGGTTCCAGCCCTCGCCCGACTCAGGCAACGACAACTGCATGCCGCGCATGGCCCCACCACCAGCGGCATTCATGCTGCGGGCCTGCCGATCAATGGATTGATCGGACGCTGTCGTAGCGGCGGAGTCAGCGCGCAGCTCAGTATCCACGCCAAACAGCCGGCCGAGAATGCCGAAGATGCCCGACTTGCTGTTGAGCGAGAAGGTGACACCAAACTCGGTGCGGAACGGCTTGAACACGGCCGTGTCCGACGCCGGATCACCCTGGAAAAGTTCGTAGGTGGTGCGGAAATCGAGACCGGGCAACAGATCGGTGCGCCCGTTGATGGAGAATGTGCGATCGGTGAAGCCGTTGCCCGTGGTGTCGGCGCGCACGAAGTCGTACGTGAGCGACGAAAAGCCAAGCGAGAGCAGTTTGATCTTCTGGCCCGCGTCCGGATTGGAGTCGTTGGGCGCCCGCAGCTTGGCTTCGAGGTTGGTGGACATGGTGAGCGCCACCCGATTCTGCGCCAGCGCGCCAATGTAGCCCACGCGGCTGCGGCCGATGGCCTGCAGATAGGCGTCACTCACCGAGGCCGTTGGCGAGTAGCTGTACGACAACGCCGGCGTGATGGCGTGGCGGAAACGCGCCACTGGCCCAAGGCCCGGCAACATGGCGTACAACGTGGGCGAAGAGCTCACGCCGTAGCTGAGTCGCTTGTTCTGCGCCACCCAGCGCCCATTGCTGCGCTCGGTGCGCACGAACAGGCCGCCCTGATCCACGTTGGCCACGCTCACCGAGGGCGACACGTTCCAGGTGCCCTGGAAGAAGCGCGGCAGATTGAAGGAGGTGTTCCAGTCGACCGTGGTTTCGTAGGTCTGGGCGTAAATGCGTGTGACCTTCTGCGACGAATCACGCACGCCAACGATCTCACGCTGCTCGGGAAAGTCGCGGAATTGCTCGTTGATGGTGAAGGAGTTCTGCCACTGGAAATCCCAGATCTTGATGGGCGTATCAAAGGCGAACTGCATGTTGCGACGGCTCGCATTGAAACGCGTGCTGTCGATGCCCCCATCAGCGCGGCGATTGTACACGAAGGGGAACTGCAGCCCCTGGTCGATCCGGCTCTGACCCGAAATGGCGAGACGCAGATTGGGCGTCCAGGCTACCGGCCCCGCCTCCAGGGTTCCCGAGGTCACGTTGAGCGACGGAAAGTCCATGTCCACCTGCGTGCGACCCGGATACTGCACCCGCGAGCCACCGATGTTGATCTGCGCCGGCCCCAGCTTGGTCTGGTAGTTGAGCTGGGAGCGGATGGTGGCGTTGGCGGCCACCGGGTTGATGGTGGTGTTGCGTTGCACCAGGGTGTTCTGCACCCAGTTGAGGCGCGCGGTGAGCTTGGTGTTGCGTGAGAAATCCTGGTTGTGATTCCAGGTGTACGAGGTATTGGTGGTGCCGTTGCCGAGGCTCATATACGACGCGGCCAGCTCACCGTTGATGAAGCGATCGATCCAGCGATAGCGCCACTCGGCGTTGCCACGAACGAAGCCCGGGTCGATATCAGACTGGCGGGCACCTGATCGCCAGTCGAACGACACCTCGGCATTCATGTAGTCGTTGATGGCAAAGAAGTAGCCGAGATTCTGCAGGCTGCGGCGATACGACGGACTGTTGCGCAGCAACTCGGCCACACCGAAGCCCGGTGTGAGCAGGCCACTGCGGCGCCCGGACCGCACGTCCTGGAAGAAGAACGGAATCCAGAACACCGGCACCTCGCCGATGTACAGGATGCCCGGCCGCGCCACCATGATGTTCTGCGACACGAACTTCATGTCGCGTGTTTCAAAGTGAAAATGCGGCTCGGCGTGGTCGCAGTAGGTGAAGGAGCCGTTGCGCGCGAACACCAGGTGCCGGCCGCTGACCAGGGTGTCGGACACGATGGCACTGCGCCGCGCACTCATGTACAGGCGCTGCCCCGACTCGAAGCTGGTGGCAAAGGCGCCGGTGATGCCCGAGCGGCTTTGCAGGTCGTACTCGATGCGTCCGTTGGCGATGAAGTCGTCGGCGTCGCGCTGCGAGGGGTCGCGCAGCAACACCGTGTCACCCAGAGCCAACACTTTCTTGGTGGAGTCGTTGTACACGATCGAGTCGCCCACCAGCATGGTCTCGTCACGCTGGACGGCCGAGGGCTTGCCCTTGAGCACCAGCACGCGGGAGGCCGCGTCGAAGCGCACCGTATCGCCCTGGTACTGCACGGAGCGATACCCGTCGAGCTCCATCAGGCGGCGCATGACGGAGTCGGGCGTGGTCCAATTGAAAACCGTGCGATCCTTGCTGAGCGGCTTGGTGCTGTCGCCCGGCGCCCGCTGTCCGGCGCGGCCGGTGGCCGGCGGCTGACCGGGCCGCACCGGGATGGCCTGCGCATCTGCACGCGTGACCGGCATCACACCAAGTGCGCCAGCCAACACCACACCCAGGTTGAGAGCGCGCCGCAGTCGGCGCACGAAGCCCCCCACAGCGCTCACGCGACCTCGGCGGCGAGACTGCGCTCCCGGCGCCGGACGATGAGGCGGGAGAGGCCAATGGACACTTCGTACAGCCCGTACAGCGGAATGGTGAGCAGCAGCAGCGAGGTCGGGTCACTACCCGGCGTGATGATGGCCGCGCCAATGAGGCAGCCCACCGCCGCGTGACGGCGGAACTTGGCCAGCAGCTGCGGCTGGACGATGCCCAACGCGGACAGCAACGCGATGACCACCGGCAACTCGAACACGGCCCCGAAGGCCAGACACATGGCAATGACGAAGCCCATGTAGTCCTTGACGGTGGGCATGATTTCCACGACGCCACTCTGGAAGGACGCGAAGAAGCCCAGCGTGACTGGCACGACGTACTTGAAGGCCAGCGTCGCGCCGGCCAGGAACAACAGGGCCGCGCCCACCAGGGCCGGGATAACCACCTTCTTTTCGTGCGTGTAGAGGGCCGGCGACAGGAAGCCCCAGATCTGCCACACGATGACCGGCGACGCGGCAATGAGCCCGAGTGTAATGGCCGCGTTCATGGCAATATCGAACAGATCGGCCGGGTGCGTCACGATGAGCTTGCCGCGGATGAACGGGCGGATGGGCTCAGACAGAATGGCGACCACGTCGATCTGCTTGGAGAAAATCAGGAAGAACGACACACCGATCCCGATGGCGAGCGCCACCGCGACCTTGAACAGGCGCCAGCGCAGTTCCTCGAGGTGCTCGAGGAAGGGCATCTCGCCCGGGTTGTTACCGGCCATGGTGGCTGTACGCGTGGTCGTTCATGCAGCAGTTACCGCAGGGTCTTGAGCGTTTCCGTAGCCAACTCGGCTTCATCACTGCGCGGATAGCGGGCCACGACCTGCTCGAGCAGCTGACGGGCCTGCGGCGTGTTACCCTGCTTGATGAGCAACTGCGCCCGCTTGTAGAGCGCCGTCGGCGCCTTGGGCGCATTGGGATAGGTGCTCACCACGGCCGCATAGGCTGCATCGGCGGCCGCGACGTTGTTTTCCTTGGCCAGCGACTCCGCAATCCAGAACTGCGCATCGGGCGCATAGTCCGAATCGGGATAGTTGGTGAGCAGCTCCTGGAACAGCGTGCGCGCGGTGGCGCTACTGCCCCGCGTGAGCTGGTCGCGACCGTTCACGAACAACTGGCTGGGTCCCGGCGTGTTGGACGCCGTAGCGGTCGTGTCAGGCCGCGCCGTCTGCGAAGCCGGCGGCGTGTTGGCTGGCGCGGGACGGGAGCCCGCTGGCACCGAAGCAGAGCCCGTGGGCGCCGCACCGGCCGTGGGCGGCACTGCAGCGGCCGCGGCGCGCTGCTCTTCAAGCTCCGCCCGAAGCCGGGAAATGGTGGCCTGGCTCTGGCCCAGCAGTGTCTGCACCTGCAGCAACTGCTCACGCACGGCGCGGAACTCGCCGCGCACATCGCCCTGAATGCCCACGGTGCGCGCACTCACGCGCGAGAGCGAATCACTGGCCACCTGCAGCAGACGCTGCGTCTGCAGCAGCGCCTCCATGTGCTCCTGCTGCTTGCGCAGCACTTCGGCCCGCAGGGCGAGGATGTCGTTCTGGATGATGCGAACGTCGCCGCGCGTGGCAAAGCAGCCCCCCGTGGCCATCAGGGCCACGAGGGGAATCATCCGCCACACACGGCGGCCAGCAAGCACGGACCGCGTCACGCGGTCACCGGGTGTGGCGTTCATGTTCAACGGGCGGGCTTGAGGTTCTCGCCGCCGGCCACGATTTCGAACTCGTCGCGGCGGTTCTTCGACCACGCATCCTCACCACCGCCCTGCACCGCCGGCCGCTCACGACCAAACGAGGCGGTTTCGATGCGCGACCCATCAATGCCGCGGTCCGTCAGGTAACGCTTGGCCGCTTCGGCACGACGACGGCCGAGGGCGATGTTGTACTCGTCGCTGCCACGCTCGTCGCAGTGGCCGTTGACCTTGATGCGCAGACCGGGATTGGCGTTCAGAATGGCCAGCTTGGCGTCGAGTGAGGCGCGGGCGTCGTCGCGCAACTCATCGGCATCGTACTCGAAGTAGATGGTTTCGAGCAGACGCAGACGGGCCGCCGCCACTTTCTCGTTGTATTCGGCCATCGTGTCACGCGGCGCGGGCGCCGGCGTATTGCGCACCGGGGCCGTTTCCGCAGGGGCCGGAGCCGGTGCGGGAGCGGGCGCCGGGGCCGGCTTCTTCTTGCACGCGCCAAGCGCGAGCGAGGAGGACACGAGGACCAACATCAGACGAGAAGAACGGTTCATCTCGATAACTCCGGTATGTAGTGGAGGGGAGTGAAAGAGCCAGCGAACAGCGAGGAAAACGCCTACGGACCTGCCTACTGCCCGAGCAGGCGCGGCGACCAGGCCGACAAGCGCGCTTCCTGCGCACCGAAGGTCAGTTGCCGTGCCCGTCCGGTTTCCGCGTCCACCACCCAGAGCTGGCGAATGCCACTCCGGGTGGACGTGAGAACCAGGTGACGCGAGTCGGGTGCCCACGACGGGTCGTCATTCCGGCCGTCGTTGGTGACGCTGCGCACCGCCTGGTCTCGCAGGTTGATGATCATGATCTGAAACGTGCCGCCGTTTCGCGACTGAAAGGCGACCTGGCGTCCGTCGGGCGACCAGTCTGGCGCCGCGCGGTAGTCCCGGTCTCCAAAGGCCGCGGCCGTCAGCAATTCCGCGTTGGTACCGTCCAGATCGGAAATATAAACCTCCGGGTGCCCCGAACGATCACTCATGAACGCCACGCGCTGGCCGTCCGGACTGAAGCTCGGCTGCGCGCTGGCACGACCACGCCCCACCGTCACGCGCCGCGCGGACCCACCGTCGATGGGCTGCGCGTAGAGATCGGTTCCGACCGCGGTACCACGCGCATAGACCAGCGTGCGCCCATCGGGCGAAACGGCCGGTGTGGTATGCTCCACCCCGTTCTCACTGACCAACGTACGCTGCGCGCCGCTCACCAGATCCTTGAACATGATGGGATTGCGGCTGCCGTCGAGCACGGCGTACACCAGCCCGCGCCCGCTGGGCAGCCACTGGGGCGACATGCCGTTTGGCGTGACGGCCGTGGCGTTGGCTCCATCGCTGTCCACCACCCAGACGCGGCCACCGCGCTCGAAGGCGATGCGCGACTGCGCAATGCCGCGCTGTCCCGTGACCCACTCTTCAATGCCATCGGACACGCCGTGCACGGCCATGCGCCAGTCGCGTGTCTGGGCCGGCGAAGGCAAAGGGAAATCCTTGCTGTTGCGCACCTTCTTGAGCCCGACATCATGCAGTGCCACGCGAAGCCAGCCGGATGGCAGCACCGAGGCCTGCACGATGCCGTCCACGCCGAGCCGCGTAAAGAGCGCGTAGTTGGGCGTACCCGTGGTGGCCGGCGCACTGCTCGAACCAACCACCGTGAAGCGGTCGCTGTAATCGAGATCACGCGACAACATGCGCGTGAGTGTGTCGCCATTGGCGCCCGCAATCGGCAGCACGATGATGGACGTCTTGGCACCCTCACGATACTGAATGCCAAGGCTCACGCCACGGTCTTGCGCACTGGCTACGCTACCGGGCCCAAGGGGCAGCAGCCCGAGGCCAATCAGGAGCGCCGACGCGACAGCGGTAGCCGACACGGTGGCGCGGCGCAGAACACGAAATGGCGCGAGGCCGCGCAAACGGGGCATCACAGACGGGTGAAAACGTGGAGACACGGGGTTACTGCGGACGCAGGGCATAATCGAACGTGAAATAGACCACCAGCACATCGTCGGCCCAACCGGCGGGCAAGGGGCCGAAGCTGCGGGCCTGACCCACGGCCTCCACAGCGCCCACCGCATCAAGGTCGTAGAGCCGATTGCCCGACGCCTTGACCACCTCGATACCGGCCACCGTGCCATCGCGACGGATCATGAACTTGACCTCGGTCACGAGCGCGGCTGACATACGAGCTGTGCGCCAACTCAGTGTGATTTGGCGAACGATGTTGTTGAGGTACCCGGGAAAGGGAAACGCGATCCCGTCCGTACGCAGGTTGGCCACGTCGGCGCCTTTGGTTCCGGTGGCGCCTGCGCCGGCCTTAGGTGCGGCGGTGCTCTTTGCGGACGTGGTGGCGGTCTTGCTGCCCGCCTTGCGCGTCCGCTCGGTGGACGGCGTGGCGCGCGGCGACGGGGCCGTGGACTTCTTGGTGCTGGTTTTGGGCGCGATCTTTTCTTCCGGCACGCGCTCGGCGCCAGCCACGTTGGGCCCGGCCGCCGTGGGCGCTGCCGTCGGCGACTCGACACCCGCCTGACGCAGACCGGCCCGGCCCATCAGTTCCACGCGATACACCGGCGGACGCGGGGGCTCAACCTGGCTGCCCGCCCACCACGCCAGCGCGACCAGAGCCCCGTGCACGGCCAGCGCCCCCACGAAGCCGCTGCGCAGCCAGGTGGGATGCTGGGCCGAGAGCGCGGCCGCTCGCGCCATTAGCGGCGCTCCTCCGGCTCGGCCACGAGGCCGATGTCGGTGATACCACGCTCACGCATGGCCGCCAGCACGCGCACCACCTGGCCATAGTCGGCGCGCGCGTCGGCGCTCACGAACACACCGCCGCCGCCCTTGCGCTCGGACAGCGCCTTGATGCTGCCCTCAAATTCCTCGAAAGTGAGCGCGGTCTTGTCGACAAAGATGCGTCCGGCGCGATCGACCGTGACCACGAGACCATTCTTGGGCTCGAGCGGCGCCACCTGCGCCTGCGGCAGCTGAATGTCCACGCCACCCTGCATCATGGGCGCCGTGATCATGAAGATGATCATGAGCAGCATCATGACGTCAATCAGCGAGACCACGTTGATCTCGGCATTGACGCCCATGCGCTCACCGCGGCGGCCGCGTCGCATGTTAAATGCGTCCCTCGCGCACCATCAGCGCGATGAGCTCGGAGCCAAAGCCCTCGAGTTCGTTGTCGAAGCGATTGAGCCGCGCCGCGTACACGTTGTACGCAAAGGCCGCCGGAATGGCCACGGCCAGCGCTGCCGCCGTGGCGATGAGCGCCGTCGCAATACCGGGCGCCACCGCGCCAATGTTGCCCGATCCCTTGGTGGCGATGCCCTCGAAGGCTTCGATGACACCAAGCACGGTACCGAAGAGACCGATGAGCGGACTGACACTGCCCACCGTGGCCAGCCAGGGAATGAAGCGCCCGAGTTCCTCGCGCTCCTTGCCCGACTGCGAATCGAGCACGAGCCGCAACGCTTCCACCTGCGAACCGCTGAGGCGCGCGGTGCGGTCAGTGGTGGCGGCCAGCGCCGGCTTGGTATCGCCAAGGAATTGCACGGCTCGCGAGAATACAGCGGTGAAGGCGCTGGGCTTGGAGCGCTGCGCGAGCAACATGGCGTCATCGATGCCACGCGCGCGCTCAAACTCCCGCACAAACGTCTCGCCGTTCTTCTCGGCCGTGCTGAAGGCCCGCCACTTGGCGAACATGATGGTCCACGACAGCAGCGACAGCACAGCCAGCAGCAACAACACGGCCTTGGTGACCGGGTCACTGGTGATGATGAGCCCAACAATGGACCGTGAGGCTGCCTCACCGCCCTGCGTGGAGAGCTGCAACATGAGGAGCGCGCTCAAGCCGGCACTCACGCTCACGCCGACGCCTTCGCGCGCCGCGCGGCAAAGAACTGATAGGTGCGCTGCAGTCCTTCCTGGAGCGACACCGTGGGCTGCCAGCCCAACACCTCACGCGCCTTGGCCGTGTTGAGTGCCGAGCGCGCCAGTTCGCCCGCGCGTGCGGGCGCGTAGTCGATGGGTGCGGTGGCCCCCGACACCTGCCGCAACGTTTCTGCCAGCGTGTTCACTGAGGTCTCGATTCCCGTGCCGATGTTGAACGCGCGCGCATCGAGGCGCCCGCGTGGCGGGAGCGTGCGCGTGGCGGCCGCGAAGTTTGCACCGGCCACATCGCCCGCATACACGTAATCGCGTGTTTGAGTGCCATCACCGAAGACGGTGAGTGCGCGTCCGTCGAGCAGCCGGTTGCAGAAGATGGCCACCACACCCGCCTCGCCGTGCGGATCCTGCCGCGGTCCGTACACGTTGCCATAGCGCAACGCCACGGTGTCGAGACCATGCACACGCCCGTAGTAGGCGAGGTAGTACTCCACCGACAGCTTGGCGATGCCGTAGGGCGCCTCGGGATCCTTGGCGAGCGTCTCCGCACTCGGAGGCGGATCGAAGTCGCCGTACAGCGCGCCACCAGTGGACGAAAAAATCGTGCGCGTCGCGTGGCCGCCGGCCTTCACGGCCTCCATGAGATTGAGCGTGCCAAGAATATTGCGCGTGGCGTCGTAGACCGGGTCGAGCACGCTGCGGCGCACATCGATTTGCGCGGCCAGATGACAGAGCACGTCGAACTTGCCGTCACGCACCAGCGCCGCCGCTTCGGGCGTCGTGATGTCGCCGCGCACAAAGCGCGCCGCCGACGGAATGTTCTCCTCCCGTCCGCTCGACAGGTCGTCGAGAATGGTGACCTGCCAGCCTTCCGCCAGGAATCTGTCCGCCACGTGCGAGCCGATAAAACCGGCGCCGCCCGTCACCAGAACCGTGTTCGCCATGCTGTGCCCTGCCTCGGGATCGAATGGTGGGTGGATGGGTCCAATGTAAACGCGCGCCGGGCCCCACGGGGGACCCGGCGCGCACCAGATTTGTGACAGGGCTCTCGGGAGCCCCTGAGCACGCCCGAACTTACTCGGGCGCCTTGGCGAAACGGCGGGCGCTCATGCCCACGGCAATCTCGCGGCCCTGCTGGCTGACGATCACGGCCGTGCTGGACGAGGCGTCCACCCGGACAATGCGCGCGGTGGCCATCACACTTTCCTGCGCGCCGGCCACGGCGGCGTAGAGCGCCACCTCGTCGCCTGGCTTGAGCCCCTTGTCGGCGCCGGCGCCCAGCACCAGGTAGCTGGAGAGCGTGGGCAGCAGTTCGTTGGGGTCGAGCCAGAGCACCGAGGTATTCACATCGGGCGACGCCAGCTTCTGCGCCTGGACACGCGGCGCGGCCTCACCGGCCGCGGCCACGAGCTGCTGGCCCTGTTCGACGCGACCCGACTGACGCAGCACTTCGGCGATGGCCACCGAGCCACCCTCCGCCTTGCGTACCTCCAGGACGCCAGTGGGCACCACCACCTGCCGCCCCTTGTTGGCGCCACTCAGCGTTTGGGTGGTGAAGGCCACCAGGCGCTGGCCCACGGCCCAGGTGGTCCCGGTCGGCGGCCGGACCTCCACTTCGTCGGTCTTGAGAGCGCGCTGCGGATAGGTCTGGTCGGCCTCGGCCGACGCTCCACGCCGAGCCACGATACGCCCAGTGCTCCTGACGAGGGATTCGGTGGCCAGATAGGGCGCGGCCTCAAACTCCGCCTGACGCAGCACCGGCACATTGGGACGCAGGGCAGCCCGGGTGCGACGCTCCGCCTCGGCCGCATCGGGCATGTCGAGATGGAAGATCGTCTCGCCCTCCGCCGGCTTGCGCGACGCCGCCTGAGTGGACTGGTCCACCAGCCCGATGCGCTTGAGACTGCGCTCACCCAGCATGGTGCCGACCTGCGGCGTGAGGTTGGCACGAGAAGTGTCAGCCTGCGCCTGGGACTGCGCGGACGACTGCGCGGGCTTGGGAGCCGCGGCCTGTGCAGTCGGTCTGGAGCCGGCCGTGCCGGCGGCGTTGGACTTGCCTGCGGTCTGCGCAGCCAGTGACCCCCGACCCGCAGGAGCCGCCGAGCGGGCCGCTGCCGGCGGCGTGGGCAGCGTGCCCTCGCCCGCCTTGGCCAGCGCCACGCGCGGCACGGTGCTGTCGGCCGGGGCCGCCGCGGCGGCGGCAGCCTTGCTGCCACTGGCCACACGACGCGCCGGCACGGTAAGACGCTGACCCACGCGGAGTGGCGCCCCATCGGTGGCGGCAATGCCATTGCGACGCGCCAGCTCCTGCCACTGATGCCCATCGCCGTAATAGCGGGCCGCCAGGCTCCACAGCGTTTCGCCCGGCTTGACCACGTGGGTGGTGGTGGCGGGCGGCTGACGTGTGGCTTGCGCCTGTGCCGACGACGGTGCGGCGGCGGAGTCGGAGGCCTGTGCCTCCACCGACTGCGCGCCCTGCGCGTGCACCACGCGCGGTCGCCATACGATGAGCAGCGCCGCGGTGGCCACCACAGCCATCAACAGGCGATAAAGCAGCGCGGCAGCCTGCCGCGAGGGCACGACCGACGTGGACTGCGCTCGACGGACAGCGCGCATCGCACAACCTCTACGAAGTAAGGAAGTCATCCCGCACCCCTCCCATCGATCGGGTGATCGCGTCGGTGCGGGCCCCCTCACCCTGAGGCGCGGGGGCTCACACCGGAGACGCCTGCGACGATGTCACGTAACGCCCGCAGCCGTCACGCTGATGGCGGTTTCCGTCACACGCGCCAGGCCGGCCTCACCGGCCGGGCGCGCGTGACCATTGAACCTGCAGAACAGGGCAAATCAGAACGGGAGATCGTCGTCTTCGTCTTCCAGCGCGCCGGGGAAGTCATTGAAGTCATCCCCACCGGCCGCCGGAGCCGCCGCAGCCTTGGGACGCGAGGCCGGCGCGGGCGAACGACGCGGCGCGCTGTCCATTTCGTCGCCACCTCCACCGCCACCCGCGCGGCCACCAAGCAGCATGAGCTCCTTGACCTTGATCTCGGTGGTGTAGCGGGTCTGACCGTCCTTGTCCTGCCACTGACGGTACTCGATCTCGCCCTCCACATAGACCTTCTCGCCCTTGCGCACGTACTTCTCGACGACGTCGGCGAGACCGCTGCCACGCGCGCTGTTCCACACCACGCAGCGGTGCCACTCGGTCTTCTCCTGCTTGTTGCCGTTGGCATCGTTCCAGGTGCGACCCGTGGCCAGCGAGAACGTGGCCACTCGGCCTCCCGTCCCCACAGTGCGCACTTCGGGGTCGCCCCCCACGTTGCCGATCAGGATGGCCTTGTTCAGACTGCGGCTCACGGTACCTCCTTGCGATGAACGAACGGGTGAAGTGATTCGAGAAACTTTCGGAACACTGGGGTGGCGCCTGTCCTACGGCACCCATGCTAAAGCCGATACTGCGGGACCGTTGCACCATTCACACGCGCATGGTGCTCTGGCAACGCAAGGCGCAGCCGTCGGCACACTGCGGCAAAGATGAGCGGAAATCAGCGAGTCTCAGCTTGAAGACGGTGACGGGGTGGCGTGGTCGTCCGCAGCACGCGAGGAAGGCGCCGAGGCCCCCCGTGCGCGCCGCATCACGAGCGCGTCTTCGGCCGGTTGTTGGTAGTACTGTTTACGACGGCCGACCTGCACGAAGCCCTGCGCCGCATAGAGCGCGCGCGCGGCTGCATTCGACTCGCGTACCTCCAGAAATATAGCCTCGGCCAGGGCCTCATCGGCCGCCGCGAGCGCTTCCCGCAGCAACGCCCGCCCCACCCCGAGGCCACGCCAGGCGGGGTGCGTGGCAATGTTCGCGATCTCGCCCTCGCCCCCGGCCAGCAGCAGCACGCAGTATCCGCACACCTCGCCATTGGCGGCCACCGCTACGCGCAGTCGGGCATAGCCTCGCGGCATCAGCTCGGCAAAGGCGCTGCGCGGCCAGGCATCGCTGAACGACGCCGCCTCGATGGCAGCCACAGCCGACAGGTCCCCTACCTGCATGGCCCGGATGGTGATGCCGGGTCCGGATGCAGCCGCGCGCACCGTGCCCATCCGCGTCAGCCCGGAAGGGACACGCCGTGTGCCGCCTCCCACTTGACCTGCGCTTCAGCCAGACGACCGTACTCCGGCTCCCAGTCGTTGAGCGACACGGGCACCTCGCGCCACGCACCAGCCACCTGCAGGCAGCGTGCGGCATCGGGCCATACCGCGGCCCTCGATGGCAGCGCCGGCACTTCGGGGCCCACCACGACACGATCTGCAGCCGAGGTACCGGCGGCAAAGGACTCGGTCGATATTCGCGACAGCGATCCGTCGGCTTCGACCCGCCCGCCTGTATGAATCAGAGCCGCCTGCACATAGCGCTCACCGCGCAGCGCGTCGGCATGCAGCAGGTAGCGGCCGGCCGGCAGGTCAGACGGCAGCGCCGCGGCGGCCAACAGCAGCGACGGCACGGCAAAGAGCGCGCATCCCGCCCCATGGGCCAGCCCCTTGGCCAGCGAGGCCGCTATGCGCAGCGAGGTGAACGACCCCGGCCCTGCGCCGCAGACCACGGCGCCGAGTGCGCCGGGCGACAGCTCGGCCTCGGTCAGCAACTCCTGAATGGCCGGAAACAACTGATCCTCCCGGCCCACACCCATGCTTACGCGCCGCACCCGCGGTGCATGCGCGGCCGTCAGCAGGGCCACCGAGCCCTGCGCGGTGGCGGCTTCGACCACCAGAATGGGCTGCGAATCGTTGAGCGCGGTCACGCGCTCATTCTACTCAGCCTCGACGCCGGGAAACAGGTTGGTGGCGCGTCAAGGAAAGGCGCAAAGCGTCAGGAAGGCCCGTCAGGCCGGTGAACTAGGCTGCCGCCGCGCGACGCTCTGCCTCGGGCGAGTGCAGCGGCAGGTGCGGATGTGGCACCAGAGCCTGCAGCGCTTCGAATCCCGCCTCGGTCACCTGCGAGAGCTCGGCAAACGTGCCCGATTCGGCCAGCGCCACCGCGGCGTCAAAGATCTGCGGATCAAAGGCCGTGCCGCGATCGCGGGCCATGATGTCCACCACGGTCTGCACGGGCAAGCCAGCGCGGTACGGGCGCGTCGCGCTCAGCGCCTCATACACATCGGCCACGGCGAGTACACGCGCCGTGTACGAGAGCTGCTCGCCCTCGATGCGCCAGGGATAGCCGCGTCCGTCGAGTCGTTCGTGGTGCCGCGCCGCATCGGGCGCAAAATGCCGGAAGGCACTCACGTGATCGAGAATGTCCTTGGTCCACTGCGGATGCTTGCGAATGGTCGCAAACTCCTCGTCGGTCAGCTTGTCGGGTTTGTCGAGAATGCGATTGGACACGCCCAGCTTGCCGATGTCATGCAACAGGCCCGCGCGCAGCACCTGCCGCGTATCAGCGAGATCTACGCCCATGGCCGAGACAATACCCACCGCATAGCGCGCGACATTGGTGGAGTGCCGAGCGGTGAAGGGGGTCTTGGCATCGATAACGGCGGCGAAGGCATGACTGATGCGATCGAGGCGCTCGTCGGTCGCCACGAGCGGCGTGCTGCTCGGCTCCATCGCCACAACTGACTGGTCCAGCGTGTCAAAATCAGCGAGCCGCGCCCACCACGCCTTGTCATTGTGCCACTGGCGCAGCAGGTCCACCAATCGCGGCTCGAACCAGGTGCCGCGACGCGCCTTGGCCATGTCGAGCGCCGCACGTACGCCGTTTTCGCTCCAATACGCTTCGACCGTTTGCGCCAGCAACAGAATGCGCGACAGCAGCGGAATCTCGTCGCCGGCAATACCAAACGGATGCCCCACGCCGCACCAGTGCTCGTCCACGTAGAGAATGGCGTCGCTGGTGGCCTTGGGAAAGCCGAGCACCTGCGCGATCTGCGCACCGCGCTCGCAGCGCGTCTGAATGATTTCGCGCGTAAACGACGGGGTGCGCGCCACGGCGAGGAAGTGCCGGATGCGTGAGAACGGGTTGAGACCCACGCCGCAATTCTTCGCCGTACGCATGGCCAGACGGAACTTGTCGTGCCAGTCCACGAGGCGCATGCTGCGCTTGAGATCCTGATCGTCACTGCCGAAGAGTGCGGCCATGCGCGCCGCATTGCTGCTGCACCCCGAGTCCTTGAGCAGGGCCGCGTAATACAGCGCGCCTCGCGTGTCGCCGTCCAGCCCCAGATCATCAGCCAGTCGCATGGCGATGAGCGTGGTGCGCAGCGTGTGCCCGGGGCGCTGGCCTTCCGTCAGATCGAGCGCATACGTGAGCGCGCCGATGACTTCGGCGAGGCGCACGTCGCCGCGGGCCATGGCGACCGACGGCAGGGATGTCGATGGAGTGAGACGGGACACGGCAACGGGAATCAGAGTCAGCCAGGAGGTCGCGCAGACCCCACCTGAGGCAAGACGACTCGGCCCGTCATCGGGTCAAGAACGCAGCGGCTCCAGCGCAGCACGTATACGCAGGACCCGCCGGTCCGGATGTTCGACATCGTGCGTGAGTGTCAGCGCGATGACATCCGGCGGCAGCGTGCCCGCGGCGCGATCGGGCCACTCCACCAGCAATACCGGACTGGTGGCCACGAGTTCGTCCCAGCCAAGCTGCTCCAGCTCGGCCTCGCTGCGCAGTCGGTACAGGTCGACGTGCACCACGGGCCCGTTGGGGGCCTCGTAGTGCTGCACGAGCGAAAACGTGGGGCTGGTCACGGCCGCCAGATTCTCGACGCCGATGCCCGCGCAGATTGCCCGCGCGAGTGTTGTCTTGCCTGCCCCCAGGTCGCCTTCGAGGGTGATAATGGCGGGACGGGGGAGCGCGGCCCCGACCGCGCGCCCCCAGGCTTCGAGCGTTTCGAGATCCGGCGCGCGCGGCGCGCCGCGTCCCAACAGATGGGCAAACGGCGAGGCCTTATCGTCCACCGCGGCGCCCTCCCGCGCCACCACGCCGCGGCGCACTGCCCGGCGGACGCTTGGGGGCCACGGCGTTGCCACGCGCCTGCGCGGGTGCCTGCCCCAGGGCCGTGCGCACTTCGAACAACTGGTCGCGCAAACGGGCGGCGGCCTCGAAATCCAGGGCCTTGGCCGCCTCGCGCATGGCCACTTCCAGTTCGCCCACCAATTGCTCGAGCTCCTCGCGACTCCGCGCCACCGACTCGCCGCCCAGCTTCTTGGGGGCCGGTGCGACACCTTCGCGTTCCTCGCGGGCGTCGGCCACCCGCGTGATGAAGCGGACTTCGTCGACACTCTTGGTCACACCACGCGGCACGATGCCATGCGCAAGGTTGTGCTCATGCTGCATGGTGCGGCGACGGGCGGTTTCGTCGAGTGCGCGCTGCATGGAGCCCGTAATGCGATCGGCGTAGAGCACCGCCGTGCCGTTGAGGTTGCGGGCCGCGCGCCCGATGGTCTGGATGAGCGAGCGATCGCTGCGCAGGAAGCCTTCCTGGTCGGCATCGAGAATGGCCACCAGCGACACCTCGGGCATATCGAGGCCTTCGCGCAACAGGTTGATGCCCACCAGCACGTCGAACTCGCCCAGTCTGAGACCGCGAATGATTTCCATGCGCTCGATGGCGTCGATGTCGCTGTGCATGTAGCGCACGCGCACGCCCATCTGCTGCAGATAGTCGGTGAGATCTTCCGACATGCGCTTGGTGAGCGTGGTAACGAGCACCCGCTCGCCCTTGCGCTCGCGCAGACGGATTTCGTGCAGCAGGTCGTCCACCTGCCCCTTCACGGGACGGATCTCCACCACCGGATCGAGCAGGCCCGTGGGGCGAATGACCTGCTCCACCACCACGCCCTCACTGAGCTGCAGTTCGAGCTCGCCGGGCGTGGCCGACACATTCACGAGCCGCGGCACCAGCTCCATGAACTCCTCGAAGACCAGCGGCCGGTTGTCGAGCGCGCTGGGAAGACGGAAGCCGTAGTCCACGAGCGTGAGTTTGCGTGCGCGGTCGCCGTTGTACATGGCGCGCACCTGCGGCAGCGTGACGTGCGACTCGTCCACCACCACGAGAAACTCACCGGGAGGGAAGTAGTCGAACAGACAGGCGGGGCGCTCGCCGGGCTCGCGTCCACTGATGTGCCGCGAGTAGTTCTCGATGCCGGCGCAGGTGCCGATTTCGAGCAGCATCTCGATGTCGAAGTTGGTGCGCTGTTCGAGTCGCTGGGCCTCGAGCAGCTTGCCCTGCATGTTGAGCTCGGCCAGCCGCCCACCCAACTCATCGCGAATGGCTTTTACGGCCTTCTCGATGGTGGGGCGGTTGGTGATGAAGTGCTTGGCCGGGTAGATGGCCATGCGTTCGAGCGTGGCAATGGTACCGCCGGTGACCGGATCGATTTTCGAGATGCGTTCGACCTCGTCGCCCCAGAGCTCGATGCGCACAGCCTGTTCCTCGTAGGCCGGAAAAATCTCCACCGTGTCACCGCGCACGCGGAACGTGCCACGATCGAAGGCCACGTCGTTGCGCAGATACTGGATGCCCACCAGTTCGCGCAGAATGTCGTCGCGGGCCACTTGCTGACCGTGCGCGATGCTCACCATGCGTTCGCGGTACGAGACCGGATCACCGAGGCCGTAAATGGCCGACACCGTGGCCACGATGATGACGTCGTCGCGCTCCATGAGCGAACTCGTGGCGCGCAGACGCAGGCGATCGATGTCCTCGTTGATGCTGGCGTCCTTCTCGATGTAGGTGTCGCTCGAGGGGACGTAGGCTTCGGGCTGATAGTAGTCGTAGTACGAGATGAAGTACTCGACGGCATTCGTGGGAAAGAAGGACTTGAGTTCGCCGTAGAGCTGTGCCGCGAGTGTCTTGTTGTGCGACAGCACCAGCGTGGGCCGCCCGTAGTTGGCGATGACATTGGCCATGGTCATCGTCTTGCCAGAGCCCGTGACGCCAAGCAGCGTCTGATAGCGATCGCCGCGGGTGAGGCCGGCGGTGAGTTCGGCAATGGCCCGCGGCTGGTCACCGGCGGGCGGAAACGGAGTCTCCAGACGGAAAGGGCTCGACATCCCCGAAATATAGCGGGTTGTCGGGTTTTGTTCGCCCACCGTACGCAAGGTTCGTCTTCGTGCCGTCTCGGCTGGCTGTGTGATGCGCAGCGTTGGGGCTGCACTGGGTTCTCCAGCAGACCCAGCAAAAAAATTACTCTTGCGCGAATCGAAGGGGGGGGGGGGATATTAGCCCGTGAAATTTAGGTCATGCAGTTCATTTGGTGTTCTTCAAAGGGGGCGCTGATGTCCTTTCGCGCAAAGTTGGTGGATGGTGCCATCGTGGTCATCGCTTTTTGTGCATTGTCGGTTACAGCACTGGCGGCGCGCAATTCCAGCCTGTTTGGTGGATTGCCTCCGGGCGGCTCACCGACATCAAGCGCTCGCCAGGTGCCGCAGCTGGCATCGATCGCCAAGGAAGCAAACTGGATCGGGCCGCGCGATGCAAAGGTCGTCATCACAGAGTTCGCCGACTTCGAATGTCCAGTATGTCAGCGAGTCAAACCTACTATCGACTCACTTCGGATGAGTTTCCCGGACCAGGTTGCGATTGCGTTCGTCCACTATCCGCTCAGTCGCATCCACCCGCACGCATACCGCGCAGCCTTAGTCGCGGAATGTGGGGCACAACAGGGTCAATTCGAACGGACGTATGATGCTCTATTTGCCGCCGGTTCAAGTCTTGGATCGGTGTCGACGCAAGAGTGGGCCGAGTTGGCTGGAGTCCGCAACACGGATTCGTTTCACACATGCCTGCATACGGAGGCAGGGCGAAATAGAGTCGAGCGACATCTTTCGTTCGCAGCCGATTTAGGTCTTCGAGGAACGCCGGCTTTTGCAGTGAACAACGTGCTTTTCATCCCAGGTACCCCGATCAAGGAGGTAGCCGACTCTGTCGAGGCGGCTCTCAGGTCCCAGAGGTAGAAGTGCTCTCGCCACAAATGTTGGCGCGAGGCAAGTCACAGTACTTCAAGAGGCGAAGTTCATGTCCTCCTCAACTTCACGTACGCGGCGCTTGGCGCTCCTGTCGTCAGTCCTCGTATTGTTCTTGAGCGCCCCCTTGGCATTCTCGCAGAAGCATGGAGCGGCGTTCAACGATGCGTGCGCACAGCCCGGCACCTGTTGCCCACTCGATCTAGAAATGTGTTTTGTCGGTGGAGACGTCGTTTTTGACGCCCTTCGAAAGGATTCTGGCAGCTGCGAACCCTCCAGTCCCGGAACAGGGACCTGCTGCGAAGAGACTGGTTCGTACTGCAATGGGGGAGGCTCAACCACATACTTGAACTTCTACTTTGACTCTGACGGGACCTGTTAGGGTCCGACAGCCAGAAATCGACGAGTGGCGCCCACGAGATTCCGAGCACTTGCGGGCGCCCCTCGATCCCTTCTCTTGCCTCTCGATGGAGCCAAAGTCTGGTGAGCAATCTCGCATACATCCCCGTTTTCCTGCTTCTGCCATGCACTCTCCAGTCGCAGGAGCCTCGGTGGACACCTCAAATCCGG
>NZ_DLHL01000055.1 GCF_002483225.1 Gemmatimonas sp. UBA7669
TTTTTCAGCACCCTGCTAGAGGAAACCAAGGACGCGGCACTCAAGACCCGGAACCCGAACCCAGAACTCGGAACTGATCAGTTTCGGGTTTTGAGTTCGAGTTTCGAGTCGTAAGTGTCTGTTGACTCCGAACTCAAAACTTGAACTCAAAGCTCACAGCTAACCGGACTGTCGGTGAGCTCTGAGCTTTGAGTTCAAGTTTTTGAGTTTTGGGTTTCCCGGCGCTCAGCCCCCCGGGGACAGCCCCTGCAACCAATCCGGCCCAGCCCGCGTACGGCCCGTATGCCTACCCCCCTGACTCAGATCAGCTCGGTCACCTGGGAACACCCGGCCGACCGCGCCGCCCTGCGCGCACTGCGCGCCATCCCCGGTTTCGACGAGGTGGTCCGCAAGATTGCCGGCGCCTTCGGCGAACGCGGTGTACGCAACCTCTTCCTCGGCGATGCGGTCCTGGTAGGGCCCACACAGCGCCCACGTCTCCACGCCATGTACGAAGACGTGCTGCGCACCCTCGACTGGCCCAACGCCGGCCAGCCGGTCCCGCAGCTCTATGTGGCGCAGAATCCCATTGCCAACGCCGGTGCGGTCGGATTCGACCAGCCCTTCATCGTGATCAGTTCGGGCACTCTCGAACTGCTGGAGCCCGACGAGCAGCGCTTCGTGTTGGCCCAGCAGCTCGGCCACATCATGACGGGTCGCACGACGTACCGCACCATTGCGCTCATCGTGCTGTTCTTCGGCATGAGCGCGCTGCCACTCCTGGCGTCGATTGCGCTGCTGCCCTTCCAGCTCGCGCTGCTCGAGTGGTATCGCAAGTCGGAACTGTCGGCCGATCGCGCCGGCATGCTCGGCACACAGGATCCGCGCGCGAGCCTGATGGCCTTCCTCAAGCTCGCGGGTGGCAAGGCCGAGGGTGACACCATCGACCTCGACGCCTATCTGGTGCAGGCGGCCGATTACGAGATGGGTGGCACGGCGTGGGACAGCGTGCTCAAGGCCCTCAACACCGCGCTGCGCGAACACCCCTTCCACACAGTGCGCGCCGGCGAGCTGCGCCGCTGGGAGCAGAGCGGCGCCTACGCCACGATTGTCGGCGGCGAATACATCCGCCGCGGCAGTGAGGCTGAACGTCCGTTCCGCGACGACCTGCGCGATGCGACCGATTATTACAAGGAGAAGGCGCGCGAAGCAGCCGACGCCGTCGGTGGTGTCATCAATCGCGCGGCCGACGCGTTCCGCGATGCCTTCAAGGCGGCGGCCAGCATGGGCGACGCGCCCCCTCCGCCTCCGTCGGAGCCGCCACCGCCCGCTCCCGAGCCGCCGCCAGCCCCGGAGCCACCACCGGCCCCTGCACCGCCGGGCAGCACCTTCTGACACATCAAACCCGCCCGCCGAGACCACGCGTCTCGGCGGGCGGGGTGTTTGTGCTGCAGCGCGAGTCGGACGCAGCCTGATGGCCCGCTGCCCGACTAGATTTCCGCCCCATGAAGATCCTGCTTCTTGGTTCAGGTGGCCGCGAACATGCGCTGGCCGATACGCTCTCGCGCGAAAACACCGCCGTTGAACTGCTGGCCGGTCCCGGCAATCCGGGTATTGCGCAGCTTGGTCGTCTGGTGAGCATCAAGGCCGATGACCCCACGGCCGTTGTCGCGCTGGCGGAGCAGGAGCAGGTGGACCTCGTGGTCGTGGGCCCTGAAGCCCCGCTGGCGGCCGGCGTGGTGGATGCGCTGCAGGTGGCGCGCATTCCCGCCTTCGGACCCACCATGGGCGCCGCGACGGTGGAGACCAGCAAGGCCGACACCAAGACCCTGATGCTGCAGGCCGGTGTGCCCACCGCGCACGCGGAAACGCATCGCGTGGCGCGTGACGCCAAGGAGGCCGTGCGCACGCGCTTCGGCGCCCCCGTGGTCATCAAGGCCAGCGGTCTCGCGGCCGGCAAGGGCGTGATCGTGTGTCAGTCGGAGGCCGAGGCCTTTGATGCCATCGATCGCATTCTCGATGATCGCGTGTTTGGTGAGGCGGGCGCGGAATGTCTCGTGGAATCCTTCATGACGGGCGAGGAGCTTTCGCTCTTTGCGGTCACCGATGGCCACGACGTGCTGCCCATGATCGGCGCCCAGGATCACAAGCGTCTGCTCGATGGTGACGAGGGCCCGAACACGGGTGGCATGGGGGCGTATACGCCGGTGTCCTTCTCCACACCGGCTCTTGTAGACGAGGTGACGGAGCGTGTCTTCCTGCCCACGCTGCATGCGCTACGCAAGCGTGGCACACCGTTCACCGGTCTCCTGTACGCGGGCCTCATGCTCACGCCCGACGGCCCCAAGGTGGTGGAGTTCAACTGCCGATTCGGTGACCCGGAGACGCAGGCCATTCTGCCGATGCTCACCAGCAGTCTGCTGGAACCCATGCTCGCGGTGGCGCGCGGCGCGCGCATTGGCAACATGCCGGCCTTTACGTGGCGCGCTGGCGCCAGCGTGACCACGGTGGTGGCGTCAGCCGGGTATCCCGATGCCCCGCGTACCGGCGTGCCGATCTCGCTGCCGGAGTTCGGCGACGCGGTGCGGGTATACCACGCCGGCACCAGGCGCGACGGGCGCGATCTGCTCACCAGTGGCGGTCGCGTGTTTGCGGTCACCGCCATGGCCGACAGCTTTGCCGCCGCGCAGCAGGCCTCGCGCGACGCCGCCTCGCGCATTGACTTCGAGGGGGCCAGGTATCGTCGCGACATCGGATGGCGCGAGGCCACACGAGTCGGATGATTCTGACCTGACTACCACGGACAAACACCGACAACAACGGAAAAGTCAGGATGACCGCTCGGATTTGTGGATGGTGCGAACATCCGACGCCGTCTCCTGTTGTTTCTTTTTTCTTCGGTGTTACTCCGTGGTAGGCAGTAGAGACATGCGCCATGCCTGAACTCCCGGAAACCGAAACCATCGCGCGCGATCTGCACGACATGGTGCGGGGCGCCCGGGTGACGCGGGTGAACGTGCCGCGCCCCGACGTGCTGCGCGAGACGGATGTGGCGGGGCTGGATGCCGCCCTGCGTGACGCAGCGGTGGAACGGGTGTGGCGGCGCGCTAAGCTCATCGTGCTGGACCTTCGCGGCGCCTCAGGTGCGTGGCACGTGGTTGTGCAGCCGCGCTTCACCGGTGGCCTCATCGTGGACGACGGCCAACTCTCCGAGAGCGAACGCCAGTACGTGTGCGTGAGCTTCACGCTCGGTGATGGCCGCGTGCTGCACTACCGCGACGTGCGCCGACTGGGCGCCGTGGCCCTCATGTCTGGCGAGCGTTTCGCCGAGTATTCCGCCGGACTTGGCCCCGAGCCTCTTGACCCGACACTCACTACGGCTGCATTTTCGGGTTGTATTCGGGACTCACGCCAACCTATCAAGGCCGCGCTCATGGATCAACGGCGGCTGGCCGGCGTGGGCAACATCTACGCCAACGAGGCGCTATGGCTGGCCGGCATCGACCCATCACGCGAAGCAGCGTCGCTTTCCGATCCGGAGTGGGCCACGCTGCACCACGAACTGCGGCAGGTCCTGCAAGCCAGCATCGCGGCACGTGGCACCAGCTTTCGCGACTACCGGGACGCGCGCGGTGAGCGGGGACGTTTTGTCGAACAGTTGGCCGCATACGGTCGTGCCGGCGAGCCCTGCCGCCGCTGCGGGCATCGCCTCATCGGTACCCACGCCGTGGACGGACGCAGCACGGTCTTCTGCGCGAGGTGTCAGTACTGATCTGGCCGCGGGTCTGGCCGCGTCACTGCCAGCCCGCCCCACGCGTCGCCCGCGTGCGCTGGCCACACAGCTCGACCTGGCCATGCCGGCCAGCGAAGCCAACGTGGCCCGGCTGCGTGAACAGGTGCGCGCCACCACGCGCAATGCGCCCGGTGTGTACCTCATGCGCAGCGCACACGGCGAGGTGCTGTACGTCGGCAAGAGCACGCAGGTCCGCACGCGCCTGCTCAGTTACTTCCGCCTGCCCTGGCCCGAGCACCGCCACGCCCGCATGCTGCGTGAAACAAGCAGCATCGAGTGGGAGCCGCAGCCCAGTGAATTCGCGGCCCTGCTGCGCGAGGTGCGACTCATTCGCGCGCACCTGCCGCGCTACAACGTCCGCTCGGCACGGCCGCTCGACAAATGGTGGGTCATCAGCATTGCGAGGGGGCCGGCGCCGCGTCTTCGCATCCAACGCGCCAGTGCCGCCGCCCGCTCGCGGGATGTGGCGCAGATCATTGGCCCCTTCGCGTCACGTCGTCCGTTGCAGGACGCATTGCGCGTGCTCAACGACGCGCTGGGCCTGCGCGACTGCAGTGACCGCGTGCCCCTGCATCTCGCCGATGTGCAGGAGCTTTTTGACGCCGCGCATCCGGCCATGCAGCGCACGCCTCGCTGTCATCGCTACGAAACCCGCCGCTGCCTCGGCCCCTGCGTGGGCGCCACGAGCGAGTATGAATACCGCGCGCAGCTTACGCGGGCCCGGGCGGTCCTCGAGGGGCGCGACGATACGCCGCAGCAGCAACTGGTGCGCGAAATGGCGGCAGCCAGTGCGTCCTTGAGCTACGAGCGCGCGGGCTGGCTGCGCGACCGACTCACCGCGCTGCAGGAACTCGAGGCGCAACTATCGCGTGTGCGCGAGGCGCTGGCACGTCCGAGTTTTGTGTATGCGGTGCCTGGTCACGATGGCGACGATCGTTTGTATCTCGTGCGCCACGGTGTCGTGGTGGCCGAGGCGCGTTGCCTGGAACCTGAGAGCGTGAACAGCATGCAGGCACTCGAGCGGCAGACGACGCAGGCGGTACCCACTGGTGCGCTGGTCGATCGACTCGATGAGCTGCTGCTGGTGGAGTCGTGGTTCCGCGGGCGCAATGGGGCACAGGCCATTGTGGCGGAGACAGTGGTGGGGGCGCTGGAGGGACTCGTGCTTGCGGCCAGATCGTTGAACTGATGGTGTGAGGATTGGAGGATCCAAGGATTGGAGGGGCGGGCGTCGAGGGTTCCGCCAACGGGGAGCCCTCGACGCCCGCCTCTCTTATCCTCCGATCCTCTGATCCTCACACCTTCAGTTCAGCGGTTCAGCGGAGAGCAACGGAATCAACTCCACATCCGCCTGCCCCTTCCAGATATACAGCTTGGCCACACAGGGCTGCAGCTTGAAGCGCTGCGGACCCGCCGCCCCTGGGTTCACCACCACGCGGCGCGCCGCCTTCGTCACCAGTTGCTGATGCGTGTGCCCGTACACAATCACGTCGGCGTTGGGAAAGGCGCCAACCAGCTTGGGCGGCGTGGGGCTGCCCAACTCGTGGCCGTGCGTGACCACAATGCGAACGCCATCAATCACGTCCTCAATGCGCTCGACGAGATCGGGACGCCCCGGCGCATCGGTATTGCCCCACACGGCGCGAACCGGCGCGATGGTGGCCAACTCCGTCAGGACATCCGCCGGCCCCACGTCGCCGGCATGCAGAATCTGCGACACGCCCTCCAACGCTTCGAACACTTCGGGACGCACAAGCCCGTGCGTATCGGAGATGAGGCCGATGATGGTGGCGCGTTCGTTCATGGCTCGGAGGAAGACGGTGGTGTGGAGTCAGCGTTGCGAATATCGCGCGGAGCGTGAGGCGCCGCGTGTCCGGCCTGCTCACGCAAGGTGGCTAGGGCCGTTTGTGCGCCTTCGGCGTCACGCGATCCGGGAAACTGTTGCATGATGCGGCGGAGCTCGCTCATGGCACGGTCGGTATCGTGCAATGGACCGAGATAGAGATCAATGAGGCGCTGCGTGGCGAACAGGTCGTCAGAGCGCGTGGCGCCATCGGCCTTGCGCAAGCGCTGCAGCAGGGCCTTGGCCCGCTCGACATTACCGCCAGGCTTGAGTTGCCAGGCAATCTCGGCGTGCAGCACATCGACCCGGTCGCCGCGCTCCGCATGCAGCGCCTCGAACGCCGCTTCGGCCTCGGCCATGCGACCGGCCGCCGCCAGCGCCTCGGCATGCGAGTAGCCCGGTGGGGCCGCCTTGCCGCCACGCCCGGGGTGCAGAACGTTCATCAGCGCGCCGGAGGCCAGCCCGCCAACGCCCCTGACAGCCGCATAGACCAGTGCGGTGGCCAACGGTGCGCCCACCCACGCGAGCGGCCAGCGGAATTCCACGGGTAGGCCTACGAGCCCAAGCAGCACGTGCACCGGCTTGACGAACAGCAGCGAGGCCAACGCCCACAGCAGCAGCCCATCACGGCGCCGGCGGCGGCGCTCCCGCTCGACCGATGCCGCAAACTGCTGCTCGTCAATCACTCCGAAGGCTCCGCGACGTCACCCCAGCGCTTGCCCACCTGATGCTCCACATCGAGATGGTCAAGAATGCGCGCCACGATAAAGTCGACCAGATCGGCAATGCCGCTGGGCCCGTGGTAGAAGCCCGGCGCCGCCGGAATGACCGTGGCACCGGCGCGCGTCACGGACGTGAGGTTTTCGAGATGCACCAGTGAGAGTGGTGTTTCCCGTGGAACGAGAATCAGTCGACGCCGCTCCTTGAGGGCCACGTCGGCCGCGCGCTCCACCAGCGACCGCGACGTGCCGTGTGCAATGGCACTCACCGTGCCCATGCTGCAGGGGCAGACCACCATGCCACTCGAACGCGCCGATCCGCTGGCCGGCTTCGCCCCGCGGTCGCCGTCGTCGAACACCGTCACATGCCGATCAAACAGCGCTCCGCCCGCGGCCTCGCGCAGTGCCGCGAGATTGGCAATACCGCTCTCTGTTTGCAGCAGTCGCCACCCATGCCCCGACACGATCAGCCAAGTGGGCACGCCGAGTTCCACCAGCGCCTGCAGCAAACGCACAGCGTAGGGCGCACCCGATGCGCCGGTGATGGCCAGCACCACAGGGTGGCGCGCGGCGTTGCCCGACGTGCGCGGCGAGAGGTCGCGAGTCGTGTCCGGCATCAGGCTATCGCTCCCACACCGCGCGCCACGAGCACACGCGCCACCAGCACAAACAACAGGAAGCCGAGACTGATGAGGCCATTCATCGTGAAGAAGGCCGCGTCCACACGGGAGAGATCGTGCGCCTTCACCAGTCGGTGCTCCCAGAGCAGCATGAGGGCGACGCCAACCACCGCGGCCCACAGCACATTCTGCGCCAGTGGAGACACCGTGCCGAGGGGCTGCGCGGCCACGACCGCCGCAAAACACACCACCGCCAGCACATGCAGACTGCGGGCGATGGCGATGGCGCCCGCCACACCAAACGTGCTGGGCACGCTGTGCAGCCCATGCACTCTGTCGAACTCGGCATCCTGCAGCGCATAGATCATGTCGAAGCCGCCGCTCCAGCACACCACGCCAAGCGCCAGCACACAGAGCAACCACCAGGGCTCGCTCCACGCTCCGGTCACGGCCAGATAGCCCCCCACGGGGGCAATGGACAGGCCGAGGCCCAACCAAAGATGCGACCAGCGCGTGAAGCGCTTGGTGTAGCTGTAGCCCAGCACCCACAACAGGGCGACTGGCGAAAGCAGAAAACACAGGGTGTTGAGCATGTAGCTGGCCAGCACAAACAGGCCGCTCGACAACACGATGCTGAAGCGCGCCTGCCCCACCGTGAGCGTGCCGGCCGGCAGCTCGCGCATGGCGGTGCGCGGATTGAGTGCGTCCACGTCGCGGTCAACGAGCCGGTTGAACGCCATGGCGGCAAATCGTGCGCTGGTGAACGCCAACAACACCCATCCCACCACGGCCGCACTCACGGGCGCAACGACACTGGCAAACAGCACGCCAACCAGCGCGAACGGCATGGCAAATACCGTATGCGGCAATTTGACGAAGTTGGCCAGTCGCACCGGCAGCGACTGGCCGCTCAGCAACTGCCCGTCACGTGCGCCCTTGGGCGGCATTACGGTGTTCACGGCTGCGGTACCGGCGGCAGCCCGAGGCTGCTCCACATGGCGTCCACACGCGACTTGGTGGCCGGGTCCATGCTGATCACGCGCGGCCAACTGCGCGTGAAGCCTTCCTCGGGCCATTTGCGCGTGGCATCGATGCCCATCTTGCTGCCGTAGGTGAACGCACGACTGGCATGATCGAGCACGTCCACAGGGCCCATGGTGAAGCGTACGTCGCGCTGCGGGTCCATGTTGTTGAGCGCCACCCACCAGGCTTCCACCGGGTTGCGCACGTTGATGTCCTTGTCGACCACCACCAGGACCTTGGCCAGGGACATGAGCCCCTGGCCCCAGAGGGCGTGCATGACCTTGTCGGCGTGGCCGGGATACTTCTTGTCGATGCTCACGAAGACGAGGTTGTGAAAACCACCCTCAGCCGGCATGTGATAATCCACGACTTCCGGCGTCGTGAGCTTGAGCAGCGGCAGGAAGATGCGCTCGGTGGCGTGACCGAGGTAGAAGTCTTCCATGGGGGGCCGCCCCACGATGGTGGTGGCGTACACCGCGTTGCGCCGCATGGTGACGGCCGTGACGTGCACGCGCGGATACATGTCCGCTTCGCTGTAAAAGCCCGTGTGGTCACCGAACGGGCCTTCCACCACCAGCTCCTCGGCGGGATCGATGTAGCCTTCGATGACAATCTCAGCGTCGGCCGGCACTTCGAGATCGTTGCTGACGGCCTTGGTGAGACGCACCGGATCACGGCGCAGAAAGCCGGCGAACAGGAACTCGTCGATGTTGGGCGGCAGCGGCGCCGAGGCGCTGAACATGCTGGCGGGATCACTGCCCACCACAATGCACACCGGCATCTTCTCGCCGCGTTCGGCCATCTGCCGCATGTGTTCGGCGCCGGTCTTGTGGCGCTGCCAATGCATGGCCACATGCCGCTTGCCGAGCTGCTGCACGCGGTACATGCCCACGTTGCGGATGCCGCGCACGGGGTCCTTGCTGACAACCGCCGTCATGGTGACGTAGGGTCCCCCGTCCTCGGGCCAGCAATGCAGCACGGGCAGCTTGTCGAGATCGATGTCGTCACCGCGCCACACGATGTCCTGGCAGGAGGGCGTGCCACTCTTCACGCGCGGCGGGAACTTGCTCACCTCGAGCAGGCGCGGCAGCAGCGACAGCTTGCCCAGGAACCCGTCGGGCACCTTGAGGTCCATGAGCTGCGTGATGCGATCGCCAATATCGTCGAGGCGTTCCACACCGAGTGCCAACGCCATGCGGCGCATGGACCCGAAGAGATTGATGGCCACCGGGTATTCGGACACGGTGCCATCACGCAGCACGGGCTTCTCGAAGAGCAGCGCCTTGCCACCGCCGGGCATCTTGGAGACGCGATCAGCGATTTCGGTGAGTTCGAGATGCACCTTCACCGGCTGCGAAATGCGATGCAGTTCGCCGATGCCATCAATGGCGTCGATGAATTCAGACAGCGTGTCGAGAGCCATGCGCAGGACTGCGGAGTTGAAGGGCGTTCAGGCGACGCCGGTATGAATGGCGGCGATGCCGAACGTGAGGCGCTGCCAGGTGACGGTCCCGAACCCGGCGGCGCGCATGCATTGAGCCAACGCTTCCTCGGTGGGGAATTGTGCCACCGACATGGGCAGATAGGTGTACGCCGAGCGATGTCCGCTCACGAGCCGCCCCACGAAGGGCAGCACGCGGTGGAAATAGAAGTGATACCCCGCGCGCACGAGTGCGGATGGCGGCGTGGAGAACTCCAGAATGACAAACCGTGCGCCGGGCTTCAGCACGCGATGCACCTCACGCAGGCCGGCGTCGAGGTCCGCCACGTTGCGAATACCAAAAGCCACGATGGCGCCGTCGAGTGACGCCGGCGCAAAGGGCAGTTGCAGGGCGTCGGCGCCAACGGGAGCGAGGCGCTGGCGCGGCGCCTTGCCGGTACCGTGCTGCAGCATGGGCACGGCAAAGTCCGCGCCGGCCACAAAGCCTGTGAACCCCGGCTGACGCACGAGCAGGGCACCGACATCGAGCGTGCCGGCGCAAAGATCGAGATAGCGGCCGCTCGGTGTGGCGCGCCACGCGAGCGCTTCGAGGGCCCGGGCGCGCCAGCGTTTGTCGATGTTGAGCGACAGGACGTGATTGAGCAGATCGTAGCGCGGGGCGATGTCCGAGAACATCTGCTGCACGTAATCGCGCTTTCCCTCGCCCTGGGCCGCCTGTGCGGCCCGCGCGAGCTCCTGGCCGACCGCCTCGGGATTCGAGGGGCCGGGGACGTCCGTGGTACTGGGCATGTCCAAACTTCAGTGAGCGTGCCAAGCGGAGCAAGCGCTGGTCCCCTGCCCGCTCCGGGACTAGCTTGCGCTGCTGCATGCCGACCCTCGACGAGCTGGGAACCCTTCCTGACGCCGACGTCGTACGCCTCGCCCAACAGGGACGGGAACCGGCGTTTCGGGAACTCGTCCGCCGATATGAGCGGCCGGTGTTTTCGCTCGTCTACCGCATGGTGCGCGACCGCGAGACGGCAGAGGATCTGGCCCAGGACGCGTTCATCAAGGTCCTGAACCACATCGACAAGTACAGCCCCGAGTTCAAGTTCTCGAGCTGGCTCTTCAAGATCGCGAACAACGTCGCCATCGATCACCTGCGGCGGCGGCGGCTCGACACCATCAGCATGGACGGTAGTCCGCACGCGACCTCGGCCTCCGAGGTAGAGGCGTCGTCCATCGAGCTGCAGGCCGACCAGGAGACCGCGCTGGAGGAGTTGGAGGCCAAGGAACTGGGGTCGGCCATCGAGCGGGCCATCGGCTCGCTCAGGCCCGAGTATCGCGCCTGCATCATGCTGCGTCACGTGGAAGGGCGGTCGTACGAGGAAATTGCCGCCACGCTCGACCTGCCCCTGGGGACGGTCAAGACCTACATCCACCGGGCTCGGCATGAGCTGCGCAAGGCGCTCGAGCCACTCCGGCAGTGATCACCCCGAGCCTGTTTCTGACTGGCCGCTGCTTTTTCCGGAAAGCCGGGAATGGCCTGAAACCTGCGGCACTCCTGCGGCGTAGTCCGCACATGGAGGCTCATCGCTATGCCTGAACGACACCTGAGACCCGACGAAATCGAACTCCTTCTCGATGGCGAGGAGGGTTTTGGCGTTGCCCCCCTGCGGGCGCACGTCCGATCTTGTGCGTCCTGCCAGGCCGAGCTGCATAGCGCGCGCCTTTTCATGCAGTCCCTTGATGCCCTGCCCGATTTTGCGCCGTCGGCCGGCTTTGCCGACAAGGTCATGAATCAGGTGCAGGTGTTCGAGCCCTGGCATGCCGCCGCCACCCGTACGGTGGCTGATCTGGTGCCGGCCTCACGCCCGGCCCGTCTCGCCGCCGGTGTTGGTGCGGCCTTCGGTGCCGGCCTGCTCACTACCGGTACAACTTGGGCGCTGGCCCGCGCTGACATGGCGGTCATCCTGGCGCAGCTTGGTCTGGAGAGCTTCCGCGAGCAGGTGCTCGCGGCCGGCACGGACCTCATGAGCACGGTGCTGGGCCAGTCCGGTCTGGCGGCACTTCAGGGCAGCACGCCCGAGGTCCTGGCCCTCGCGGCCGGCGGCTTCGTGGCAGCGGCCGGCATGGGTGTGGTGGGCATTCGTGCCCTCGCCTCGGCGTCTTCCCGTCAGGGGCGCTAGCGTTTCATGCTGGCCACCACGCTCACGGCCATTGCCGGGGTCTTTGGCATCGGGCTCATCATCGGCCTGGTGGTGCTGACCACGGCAGAAGAAGCGCTGGTGGCGGTGGCCCGCACGGCCGCCCGCGATGTATCGGGCAGCTTCTGGGCTGGTGTGCTCACCCAAGTGCTGGCGGTACCGGCCCTGGTGGTCGTGGTGGTGGCCTGCGCCGTGACCATCATTGGCATTCTGGCCATTCCGCTGGCGGCCCTGGCCTGGGGCTTGGCGCTGGCTGGCGCATTCACGCTTGGCGTGTTGGCCGTCGCCCTGGTTATCGGCTGGGCCCTGGTTGGCCGTGGGGCCTCAGGCTCCGAGCGTTCGGCGGCCGTGCGAGGCCTGGTGGTGGGTCTTACGGCCCTCAGTCTCGTGTGGTTCGGCGCGGCACTGGCGGCGCAGATGCCTGTGCTGGGCACGCTCAGCCGTCTGGTGGCGGTGGCCTTCACCTGGGCAGTTGCCACGGTGGGTATGGGCGCCGTGGTCAAGTCGCGCATTGGCATGTCCAGACTGAGTGTGCAATTCGGCCGCGTCGGCGGACGCTGGGGCAGCCGCTGGAACGGCGGTACGGCAGCCGCATCCTGGGCCCCCGGTTCGAGCACCGGGGTGAATGAGGTGCCGGTGTCCCAGGTGAGCTGGCAGACCCCGACGCCGGTCCAAGGCGTGGTGGCCGCGCGGCGCCCGGTGGAAGACAAGGAAGGCACGGGGACGGGCGCGGAGCTCTGAGGCGCATGGCCCGCCGCAGGTAAGAACTCAGTGCAGCAACGGGTTCTCGTAACGAAGCCCGCGGAATCTCTGGAAATCACCATCCGCGCTACAGAGCGTGGCTCCGCGCTCCACACAGAGTGCCGCGAGATGGGCATCGGTCACGAGATTGGCCCCTCGCCCCGCCTGGCGCAGCATGTCCGAAAGGATGCGCGCATGCTCCGGACCTGGCTCCACGACTGAGACCACGGGCTGCCGAAGCCAATCCTCGACATTTGTCATGGCTTCATCAATGGACAGTGGCGCACTCATGATGCGTCTGTTGGTGGCAATCCGGAGCACGCCAAGGACGGTCACCCACGGCAATCCGATGGCCTCGTGACCGGTCAGTACCCTCTCCCACCATGCGAGCGCGCGGGCATGGTGCGGACTGTCTGCGTTCAACACGTACACGAGAAGGTTGACGTCAGGGACAATCATCAACGCCCCTCGTTCATCTTGCGAAGGATCTCCTCATCTTCCAGGTCATCGGCAATCCATCGTGCCTTGACGAGATCATAGCCCTCTCGAACAGCGCCCATGTGATACGTGCGCTGCACGTATCGAGACGGACTCACCTCGGGCCCTTCTTCGAGTCCGCGCATGATGACACGATGCAGCATCGCCTTGAATGACACCCCTTCGCGGTGCGCCGCGTCGCGGAGCCGCTCCAGAAGCACAGCGTCGAGATCGATGGTGGTGCGCATTATTTGATGCTAACGCATCACCGACAGTGATGCAATGGCATCACTGTCGACTCATTTGCGTGGCTTGCGGCTCAGCGAGTCTTGACCGCGTCGCCCCGCCTGAGTCCTAGCGTGGCCGCGGCGTTCCCGTTGCGGACCGCCAACTCCAACCAGCCGCTCGACCCGACCAGAGCGACGGCCTCACCGTCCTCCGCGTCGGCATAGGTGCGCACCACGCGCAGCGCGTGCATGCCGGCCGCAACGGCCTGCGGCAGGGCACCGGGCGCAGGCATGAGATTGGTAATGGCGTTGCCGAAGCGGTCGATGGTCAGCACTTCGCCATGCAGGGCACCGTCGGCATCCCGTCGTGGTGCGGGTGTGCGCAAACGCACGGGATGCAGCAGCCGTTCGCCGAGCTCGTCGAGTGGTGCGCCTGTGGCCAGACGCGCGGCAGCAGGCGCAAACACATCGCGCCCATGGAACGTTGCCGAGGCACTGTCGTGCACGACGAGTTGCACCACCTTCGCGTCGAGCGCGAAAAGCGCCGGCGAGAGCACGCCATTGTCAGGGCCCACGAGAAAGCGACCTTCACTGGCCACGGCGAGAGCCGCGCGTGATGTGCCGACGCCCGGGTCGACCACCACGAGATGCACGGTGCCCGCGGGAAACCGGCGCCAGCAGCGCGCGAGTGCGAGGCGCGCCGCGGTGATGTCCTGTGGCGGGATGTCGTGTGAGAGGTCCAGCAACGGAAGGCCGGGAGCGAGCGTGGCCAGCACGCCCTTCAATTCGGCCACGTAGCCGTCGGCGGTGCCGAAATCGGTGAGCAGAGTGATGGGTGGACGTGTCATGCTGCACTCAACTTACCGCGCCAACGCAGACGGTGCGCGAACGCCAAAGTTGCGCCGCGCACCGTGTTGCAAGTTTTCGTGAATGTCTTTCGCGCTGGTGCGATGCTCAGCCCTGGCGCGCCGCCATGCGCTCCATGACGCGCTGCGCCACCTGCTCGATGGCCTTCGCGGCACGGGCCTCAGGTTCCGCGGCCACTATGGGCCGTCCGGTGTCGCCGCCTTCCTGAATGCGCGGATCGATGGGAATCTGCCCCAGAAGCGGCAAGTCGCACTCCTTGGCCAGACGCTCGCCACCACCGCTGCCAAAGAGCGCGATGGGCTTGCCGGTCTCGGGGTTCTCGAACCACGACATGTTCTCGACGATGCCGATGACGGGCACGCCGGTGCGCTCGAACATCTTCACGCCGCGCAGCGCGTCACCCACGGCCACCTGCTGCGGCGTGGTGACGATGACCGCGCCATGCACGGGCGTGGCCTGCACAAGCGAGAGCTGCGCGTCGCCGGTTCCGGGCGGCATGTCCACGAGGAAGTAATCGAGCTCGCCCCACTGCACGTCGCGCAGGAACTGCGTGATGATCTTCATGACGATGGGGCCACGCCAAATGGCCGGCTGCTCCTTTTCAATCAGGAAGCCGAGCGAAATGACCTTCACGCCGTAGGCCTCGAGCGGGATGATCTTTTCGTCGCGCACGGCGGGCGGCGCGTCCACCCCCAGCATGAGCGGCAGATTGGGGCCATAGATGTCGGCGTCCATGATGCCGACACGCTTGCCGGCCTTGGCCAGCGCAATGGCGAGGTTCACGGCCACGGTACTCTTGCCCACGCCACCCTTTCCTGACGACACGGCAATAACGCGGCCGAGGTGCGGATAGGCGACGGGCTCGGGGACCTTGGGCGGGGCCTTCTGCGGCGCGGCCTCCATGACGGGGAGGGCGCGGCCCATGCCGCCGGCTGCGGGGGCCATCGGTTGGCTCATGGCTGGATTGGGCGCGCGGCGCGCCGGTGTGGGTTCGGATTGCGCGGGATCGCGCACGTCGACGCGCACGTCGGCCACGCCGTCGAGACGTTCGATGGCCTGACGCACATCGCGGACGAGCGTGGCGTCGTCTTCGGGCGCCAGCAGCAGCGTGAGACGGACTTTGCCGTCCACGGAGGTGGCGATATCGCGGACCTGCTCGGCGGCCATGACATCGGCGCCGGTGCGGGGGTTACGGACCGTGGCGAGGGCGCCGGTGATCCGCTCCATGAGAGCTGACATAGGGAGTAACCGGTTCGGGATTCCCCTGAAAGCTAGGCGCGGCGGGGTGGCGTTGGAATGGCCCGGGTGTCGACGAAATGGTGACAGCGCACTGACGGGTGGGTGTTATGGTGGCCCCGTCGCGCGGCCCCGGATACCCGGTCCGGCACCGGCGACCAGCAGCGCGGCGCGTGGCCGCGCGCTGATGCACTCATAGATCCAGAGGAGAATACACCATGTCCATTTCACGCTTGGCCACAGCTGTGGCCCTCGTGCTCGCTGCTGCTGCGTCTCTTGCCGTATCGCCCGTGGGCGCACAGGCCGGTGAAGGTGAGGTTGTGTCAACGGTGTGTCAGTCTGGCACTCTGACGCAATGCGGATGGGAGCCGGCCAAGGAGTCCTGCGCCTGGGACTTCTCCATCGGATGGAACTCCACCTCCATTCTCGGAATCACCATCAGCTTCAAGACCTGCACATACGTCGGTGAGAAGAAGTTCTACAAGGACTTCATCCGCGGGCAGAGTGCGGGTGCGTGTGTGGTTCATCCGTCGGGAACAGCGCCCAAAGACAATACGAGTTCGGGCGGCAACGACGAGTCGTTCTCGGAATGCTGACCAACGAGCAGCGGGGAGACCATCGGTCTCCCCGCACCTCCGGCCGCCGACCTTGGCGTGTGCCCGTTGCGGTTGCTGCGTTTACGGGCATGACCATTCTGTTCGGCGTACTGCGCCTTGCATCAATCGATTCCGAACCGCGTTCCAACTCCGTCGGTGGTCCGCGCGTTCAAGACACAACGACATCATCTCCTTCGAAGGCCTTCGCCAGCTCGTTTCGAGCCCTGGTGTATCTCCAGGCGAGCGACTGTCAGGGCAACCTGGCAGTGGTACGGCCAATCCTTGCGATGGCCAGTGCGCACGCGATGCTGGACGTCGAGATAGTTGATGTTTCACGTGCACCGTCAGACAGCGCCATCGCGTCACTGCTTCCCCGTTCGATGCGGTCGTTCCCACTTCGTCGAATTACCCCTGCAGAACGCGATCGGCTTGAGAAGCTCGGTTCCAGAGAGAGTCCGGTTGTGCTTGTCGTCGATGACAGGGAGCGCGTTCGCATGCTGCTCACCACTGAGAGTGAACCGACACTTCGCGTTGCTCAAGCGAGAGCCGTCCGCCACCTGATCGAAGGAGACCCCGGCAGATGACCCCCAATAACATCACTGCGAGCACTACGATGTTGGTGATGTCGACGAGACTGCTTCTGGCACTGCTGGTGCTTGTCCAATTCATCGCAGTGTCCTCAGCGCGAGGTCAACGCACACGTCACTACGAAGCCACACGCTGGGTCATGCTTTGGAATGTTGGCGGGCGAATGGCCGACACGACGTTTGGCGTGATTCGCGAGCATGTAGGTAGCGAGAAAGCCATCTATGTTCTCGACGAAGGTACACTACAGGTCCACGCACTGGATCCTAGAAGCGGCCGCGTGATTTGGACGAGAGGGCGGCGTGGCTCCGGTCCTGGAGAGCTACTCCGTCCAGTTGACATCGCATTGACCCCCACGGGACTTGCTGTGCTGGATCAGGGGAATGGGCGGATCACGTGGCTCGACGCGGGTGGTCGCCACTTGCGTGACGTAGCTGGCGAATCGCTATCCAGTGCAAGCGCGCTTTGCGTGTTTGCAGACGGAAGTTTCGTGACACAACAATCGAGACGCAGCGGTTACCTCGTGCACTATCGATCAGATGGTCGCGTACAAACGAAATGGGATTTCCCCTGGCAGGTCAACACCGAACAGCCCATGCTGCTCTCTTCAAGCGTACTTCGTGGGAATCCCAGTGGTGAGTGTCATTTTGCGCCGACGTTCGGCTTCGGTCTTGTCCATGCAAGTTCTTCAGGCCGTTTGCGCACCACTCCGCTACTTGAGAAATACCCGTCGCCGGAGTTCCAAATTCAACCTGGCAGCAACGGCGTACCACGTACGTTGTTGGTTTCCGGTCAGAACGCCAGCCTCGGAGGTTTTTCTTGGGGCGACACCGTCGGTGTTCAAGCTATTTCGGCATCAGGGAAATACGCCGGACTCGATCTCTACGACCGCATTTCTGGGCAATATCTCGCGACCTGGCGATTGCCACCGGATGATCGTTTCGCGCGCACAGGTGGAGTTGTGTATTCCATTTCCGCTTCGGAGATCACCCAAAGCGTACGCGCGTGGGCCGATACTTCCGACACCACGCGCGTCTTCAGGCATTGGGGACTTGTCCGGAACGTACGGCTTAACCCAACTCCCCCCGCAAATACGCCCGCGCGTCCGCCAGCACCCGCTCGCGCACGTCCTCCAGCGAACCGGTGAGCATGGCGCCTGAGGCCTTGGCGTGGCCGCCGCCACCGTAGCGCCGCGCGAACTGCTGCACATCCACATCGCCGGTGCTGCGGAAGCTCACCTTCACCTTGCCGTGCCCGAGGTCGCGGAAGAACAGCGCCAAACGCGTGCCCACAATGCTTCGTGGATGCTCGACGATGCCGTCGAGTTCTTCGCCGGTCACATCAAAGCGCTCCATGACGTCAGAGGCCACGGAGATGTGTGAAAGACCGAGTTCGGGATCGGAACCGAGACTGGCCAAGGCCTCCCGCAGCAATTGCATGCGCCCCACGCTCACCTGCGCATAAATGCGCCGGTACATCTCCTCGGGGTTTACGCCCGCCGCCAGCAGCATGGCCGCAATCCCGTGCGCGCGCGGCGAGGTGTTGCTGAAGCGGAAACTCCCGGTATCGGTGAGCACCGCCGCATACAGGGCCTGCGCTATGGCCGGCGTGATGTCGAGCCCCAGCGTCATGGCGATGTCGTACACCAGCTCGCCCGTGGCGCAGGCACGCGTGTCGGCCACGGCCAACGTACCCACCGGTTCATCGCCCGCCACATGATGATCGATGACCGAGATGGGCACGGTGAGCGCACGCACACGATCGGCCAGATGGCCCAGGCGGCGCAGGTCGTTGATATCGAGCACCACCAGCGCGTCAATGTCGTCGAGCGCCGCCGCACCGCGCGCACTCTGCTCGTCGATGTCATCGCCAAGCAGGAAGTCGAACATGCCCGGCCAGGGCGTGGGATTCACGATACGACAGTGAATCCCACGCTGAGCCAGGAGGCGGGCCAATGCCGCCTCCGAGCCACAGCCATCGCCATCGGCATTGATATGGGTGGACAGCGCCACCGTCATGCCAGGGCGCAGGGCGGCGAACCACTCCCGGATCGCCGCCTGCCGCGCCTCGGAGGCCGTCAGCAGCCCGTCGGCCACAGCCCCCGTCATGCCTTACCGGCTTCCTTCTTGCCGATGGTGGAGTTGCGCATGCCGTACAGGAAGTACGTGGACATGCCGATCAACGTCCAGGCACCCAGCAGCGTCCAGGTGAGCGCCGGCAGCTGGTACATCATGTACATCGTGGCGCCCGCACCCAGGATGGGCACAACCGGCACGAAGGGCGTGCGGAACGGACGCTCGAGTTCGGGCGAACGCACCCGCAGGATCCACACACCGATGCACACCGTGGCGAAGGCCGCGAGCGTACCGCCCGACACCAGCTCGCCCAGCAGGCCGAGCGGGAAGAAGCCGGCGATGACCACGGCAATGATGCCCACGATCCAGGTGGACGCGGCCGGCGTCTGATACTTGGGGTGCACGCGGCTGAAGATCTTGGGCAGCAGGCCGTCACGCGACATGGTGAAGAAGATGCGCGGCTGACCCATGAGCATCACCAGCACGACGGACGACAGACCCGCGACGGCGCCGATGTTGGTGAGGTACTCGAGCCACTTGAGCTGCGGCACCGCCTCGAGGGCGGCCGACACCGGATGCGCCACACCAAGCGCCGTGTACGGCGCGAGACCGGTCATGACCAGCGACATCAGGATGTAGAGCACCGTGCAGATGAGCAGCGAGGCGATCATGCCGATGGGCAGATCACGCTGCGGGTTCTTGGCTTCCTGCGCGGCGGTGGATACGGCGTCAAAGCCGATGTACGAGAAGAACACCACGGGCGCCGCACGCAGCACACCGGAGATGCCGTACTTGGTGCTGCCGTCCGGGTTGGTGACCATGTCCGGAATGAACGGCGACCAGTTGTCGGTGTTCACGTACATGAAGCCGAAACCGATGACCAGCAACACGATGGTCATCTTGATGGCCACGACGATGTTGTTGAACATCGCCGACTCCTGCACACCACGCACCAGCAGCATCGTGAGCGCCAGAATGAGCGCGACGGCCGGCAGGTTGATGATGCCGTTCACCACGCTGCCGCCCGCCGCCGTGCAAGCCTCGCGCACCACGTAGGCCGCCGAGGTGGCCGGGTCGATGAGCGCCACACCATTGGGATCGACGCAGGCAAAGGCGCGCACGATCTCGTGTCCGTTGACCACCGTGAGCGGCGCAGACGCCAGCGCCGCCGGGATGTGCAAACCGGCCGAACCGAGCATGGCGCTGAAGTAGCCCGACCAGCCCACACTGACGGTGGCCGCGGCGAACAGATACTCGAGCACGAGGTTCCAGCCGATGAACCACGCCACGCCTTCACCCATGGTGGCGTAGCTGTACGTGTACGCTGAACCCGCGATGGGGATCATGGACGCGAACTCGGCGTAGCACAGACCCGCGAACAGACAGGCCAGGCCGGCCAGTACGAAGGAGAGTGACACGCCGGGGCCGGCGAAGTTGGCAGCCGCCGTGCCGGTGAGCACGAAGATGCCGGCGCCGATGATGGCGCCGATGCCGAGCATCGTGAGGTTGAGCGCGCCGAGTGTGCGCTTGAGCCCAGCTTCCGAGCTGTCGGCTTCGGCGCGCAGCGCCGCGATCGATTTCTTGGACCAGATTCCCATCAGTGCGGTACGGTCTGGGTGGAGCGGGCCACGGGTTGGCGTGTGACCCGCGAGGTTCGGCGGGGTCTGCTGCGGTGACAGTGGTCACCCGCGGCAAAATGTGGGGGGGTGCACTGCGTTCGGACAGTGGCGCCCGCAAACTCGGGGGCCGCGGGGCTTGGCGCAACGGGGGTGGGACGAGCGACGGCCTGCCCTGGTGCGGTCCGAAGGACGAACCCAAAACACGGAACCTGAACCCGGAACTCAAGACTGATCAGTTCTGAGTTTTGGGTTCGGGTTCTGAGTCTTGGGTTCGTTTTGCTACAGCGAGTAGTTCGGCGCCTCGCGGGTGATCGTCACATCGTGCGGGTGCGACTCCCGCAGGCCCGCCGTGGTGATACGCACAAATTCCGCTTCGGTGCGTAGCTGCTCAATGGAGGCGCAGCCCGTGTAGCCCATGCCGCTGCGCAGGCCACCGATCATCTGAAAGAGCACGTCGCCGACCGGGCCCTTGTAGGGCACGCGCCCCTCAATGCCCTCGGGCACGAGCTTCTTGGGGGACATTTCGCCGTCCTGGAAATAGCGATCGGCGGAACCGTCCTGCATGGCCGAAAGGGAGCCCATGCCGCGGATCATCTTGAAACGACGGCCCTCGAGCAGGAAGGACTCGCCGGGGCTCTCCTCGGTGCCGGCCAGCATGGAGCCCATCATCACACTGGAGGCACCCGCCGCCAGCGCCTTCACAATGTCACCCGAGTACTTGATGCCGCCGTCGGCAATGACCGGCACATCCCCTGCCCCTTCCACAGCATCCATGATGGCGGCAATCTGCGGAACGCCGACGCCGGTGACGACGCGGGTCGTGCAAATCGAGCCCGGTCCGACGCCCACCTTTACGGCATCCACGCCGCGCGCCACGAGTGCGGCGGCGCCGCCTTTGGTTGCCACGTTGCCGGCCACCAACTGGACCTCTGGGAAGGCCTCGCGCACACGCGCAGTGGCCTGCAGCACGCCTTCGCTGTGTCCGTGCGCCGTGTCGATGATGAGCACGTCGACGCCCGCCTGGATGAGCGCGCGTGCGCGATCGAGGTAGTCACCGCCGGCACCGATGGCGGCCGCAACACGAAGCCGCCCGTACTGATCCTTGTTGGAGTCAGGGTACTGGCGGCGCTTGTGAATGTCCTTGACGGTGATGAGCCCCTTGAGCACCCCCTCACCATCGACCACCGGAAGCTTCTCGATGCGATGCTTGGCGAGAATGCGCTCGGCTTCGTCGAGGTTGGTGCCCACCGGCGCCGTGACGAGATTGGCACTCGTCATGACTTCGTGCAGCGGGCGGTCGAGTACGCGCTCGAACTGCAGGTCGCGATTGGTGAGAATGCCCACCAGCTTGCCGGCCGTATCGACGATCGGCACACCCGAGATCTTGAAGCGCATCATCAGCGCGACGGCCTCACGCAATGACGCGGAGGGCGAGAGCGTGATGGGATTGAGGATCATGCCACTTTCGCTGCGCTTGACACGATCCACCTCGGCCGCCTGCCGATCGATGGACATGTTCTTGTGCAGCACGCCAATGCCACCATAGCGCGCCATGGCGATGGCCATTTCGCTTTCGGTGACCGTGTCCATGGCCGCCGAGATGAGCGGCACGTTGAGGGCAATGCCGCGCGTGAAGCGCGAACTGATGGTCACCTCACGCGGATGCGTGAGCGAGTGACGCGGCGCGAGCAGAACGTCGTCGAAGGTCAGTGCGACGTCTTCGCGAATGCGATTGGGGCGAGAAGAGGGTGCCATCTCGAAAAATACTCGCCCCGGCCCGCTGCAACCAGCGGGCGATGCTCAGTCGTCGTCGCGGTCGCGATCGCGGTCCCGGCGCGGGCGGACCACCATGCGCTGAATGCGGCGCCGCAGCCTGGTGGGCAGGAAAAACCCGGCGGCCGAGACGACACCGGCAATGTTCAGATCATCGAGATCGTCGGGATGACCGCGCCAGTGATCGAGCAAGACGCGGCGCCCGGCATGCTCCACGAGTCGCTGCAGCGAGAGCATGAGCAGGAAAATGTCATCCACTTCGCCCAGGAACGGCACGAGGTCGGGCAGGAAGTCGATGGGCGATACGATGTAGACGAGCGCCGCGACCACGAAGAATCGATCAAGCCGAGAGACGCGCGCATCCCCCACGAGGCCAACCAGCAGGCGGAGATAGGCCGGCAATTGGCGGATGGTGCGCAGCACCGAGCGCTTGAGCCCCGTCTGAGGGCCCCGGCGGCGGCGCGGCGTGTCTTCAGCGTCGTCAGGCAGTCGATGGAGGCGGCGTGGCATTGGCAGGTGCGGAAGAAGCGTTCGGGGGCGCCCCTGTTGCCGGCGCCGGACTGGAAGACGCCGGACTGGAAGACACCGGGCTGGCAGGCGCCGAGGCGGCAGGTGCCGCACCCGGAGCGGGGGCACCCGGAGCGGCCGGTGGCGGGGCGCCAATCTGATCGGCCACGGTCTTGGCCGTGGTCATGACATCGGTGGCGACCGTCTTGCCGGTCTGGGCGACGTTGTTGAGTACACCCATGGCCTTGTTGAGAAAGCCCATGGCCTCAGACACCGTCCCCACCGCCAGGCCGCCGGCGCGCAGGGTGTCTTCCACACCGTCCGTGAATTTCTGGAAGACGTTGGTGGCCGGTGCCGGCTTTTCAGCATACTTGCTTTCGAGGAACTCGACATAGTCGAGCACCTGATACAGTCGCTCGTCGGTGAGCGTGTCCAGCTTGCGGTTGATGCGATCGCGAACGTACGGATTCATGGGGGAGCCTCCTGGCCGGCCCTACGCGGTCACCCGCGCCAACGTTTCCGTTCGCCGCGCGCGTCGATATGGCAATATGGCGTGGCGTAGCCCCGGCTGCTGTATACCCCAAGCCCGCCGGCAAGCTCCGGATGCAAGCGCTCCACCCAATCGACTGCCGTCTCCACCCGATAGGCATCAAAGATGGTCAGCTTGCCATCACCGTCGGCATCGATAGCCACATCGGCCGCGTCCCCATACAGGTGGCGCGAATCACGCGCCGAGCCTTCGACGTTGGCATTGTGGAGCGGCGTGCGGAACCCGCTGTGCACTTCCACGCGGAAGTCCATGCGGTCTTCCCCACGACGGCGCGCCAGCTCGGCCAGCACGAGTTCGATCTTGTCGAGCACCCGCGGATCGATGGCGACGTATCGCGGCCAGATGGTTTGCCGGTCGTGCGTGATGAAGTCGCGCACCTTGAGATGTCGCGTGAGCGGCAGATCGAGATGGTGCTCATGCACCTCGGCAAAACCATCGGGCTTCTCGAGATCGCCGTTGCGGTTCCACTCCGCCGGATAGCGACCGATCTGATAGCCATTGAGGGTGCTGCCCAGCTTGAGCTCAAAGGGCACGAGCACGGCGAGACGTGTCTCGCTGAGCCGCTGCGTAACGCCACCGCGCGAAACGGCCAGCTCGTAAAACCCGGGCTGCAGCGGCGCGAGCAGGGTGTCGCCGTCGATGGGCCGCATGACATCGGCCGATTCCTGCGTGCCGACTTCGACCCACTGATAGCGATAGCCCGTGAGATCGGCGCGCGACTCGAGCGGAAATGCGATGCGCTCGCCGGCACGAACAAAGCGCATCTGCACTTCGCCACTCAAACCGCGGGCTTCACTGGCTACCGCCACGCGGGCCACGGCGCTGCGTGCACTTTCGGCCGACGAGTCGGCCATGAGGACGGCCGGTGGCTGATAGGCGACGGCCGCCACGATGGCGGCGCAGCCACTGAGAATGAGGGCGGTGCGACGACGGATCACCATTCCCCCCAGCGCGCGCGCACGCCCCGCACATCGATGTGCACGAAGGGCCCGTGCGCGCTGGTGGCCTTGTAGATGCCAACGCCACCCACGAGCTCCGGATACCGCTGTTCGACACGCTCGGCGGCCTGGGCGATGACCCGCGCATCGCGCGTGTCCACCCGCCCGTCGCCATTGAGATCCGACATCCAGTCCTTGCTGCCGTTCACCACGTACACATCGGCGGCATCACCATACTGGTGACGGCTGTCGCTGGCGCGGCCACCGGCGCCTACCCCCTGTGCGTTGTACTGCGGCGTACGGAACCCGCTCATGACCTTGAGCTGATTGGCTGCAACGCCCATGTCGCGCAATTCGGCGAGCACCAGTTCGAGCTTGTCGAGCAGCGGCTCGCGGAGCACGAGATACTTGGGCCAAACGCTGTGCTGGTCCTTCGTGAGGAAGTCGCGCAGACGGAAGTGCTCCGAAATGCGCGTGTCCTGGTTGGCGAGCGTGACTTCGAGGAAGCCGTCGGGCTGTCCGCGCAGTGCGGCGGCCGACCCACTGTTGGCTGCCAGGGTGACCTGCGCGCGCGGAGCGCGGCGCTCGGCCGGGAAGGTGCCAATGCGATAGCTGCCGATGCGCCCCTGCACCTTGTCGGCAAAGGGACGCATGGTGATGAAGTGAAACGGGCCGTCCTTGAGGGCCGAGGTGTAGACACCGGCACGCTGTGCGACCGGCTCACCAAAAAGTTCGCGGAGCACGGGCAGACCGGCTGCGAGCCGCGGACTGAGGAAACGAGCGCGGAGCTTCCCGCTGTTGCCACGCAGGGTGTCGAGCAACGAGGCCAGCGCGGAATCGGGCGAAGCCTTGGGCGCGGGCAGCCCCGGCGCACGCCCGGACGTGGCGCGCGCCGGAGCCGGGCGCACCAGAGAAACGAGCGTTGCACACACGAGCGCGGCCGCCACCACCATGAGAGAATGGCGAAGCGGGCGCACGCGCCGGGAACGCGCAGAAGTGCTACTATGCAAAGGCGCTGACGCGCCGGACTTGGACACGAGATCGAGTACGGGTTGAACGGCCGGATCGAGTGATGTACCTGCAGAACAGACGATCAACGGCGCAGCCGGGAAATATAGTCAGTAGATGTAGACGGGCGTCCCGAGGCCGACGGTGTGATACAAGCGAGCGATGTCTTCGTTCCGCATGCGTACGCAGCCATGGCTGACGGCCTGCCCAATGGAGGCGGGATTGTTGGTGCCATGAATCCCGTAGCCATCGCCGAGGTAGAGACGAAAGCTCCCCAGCACGTCGCCATAGCGGCGTTGATTCGTTCCATAGGGCGGGATAACGATGCGCCCGTCGGCCACAATTTCGCGGCCGTCGCTGGCACTGAGCGGCACGGCCTCTCCACCGGCCGTCACGCGGACCACGTCATTGCCACGCACCGTGATCTGCGATCCGTCCTTGAGCGCGAGCGGCTTGCCACGCACCAGTTGCACCAGTCCCAGGCGGCGCTTGTTGGCCTGTTCCTGATAGTGCCAGTCGGGGGGAATCCAGGCCGGCGCCGAGTCGAGGCGCTGCACCTCCAGTCGTCCGCGCGGGGTTTCGAAGCGCAGCACCTTGTTGGCGCCTTTGAGCACGAGGTGTTTGCCGGACCCGGTGGCGACGGGCGCCGTGAACAGGACGCTGTCGCCCTGCTTGTACCAGAGTCGGCGGTCGGCGACGGAGATCACCAGGTAGGGCGTGTCGGTGGCCGGCGCGGCGGTCGCGCTGAGCGAGCCGCGCAAAGAGTCCAGCGACAGGCCGGACTCGAGCACGACCTGCTCCAGCGCCTCGCTGTTGTCGTTAAACACGATGCGAGCCACATCGCGCTCGAACCGCACGCGGAGCGTGTGCCAGACGGCCCAGCCGGCATGTACGGCCAGCGCGGCGTTGGCGGCCAGGAGCAGCATGGTTGACTTCTTCATGTGTTTCTATATTTCAGTAGAAGTAGACACGCATGCCTGGCGAGAGATTTTCACGAATGGCGCGCAGGTCGGCGGCCTCTAGGCGAATGGCACCCGGCATCACATAACTGCTGTCAGCCAATGGCCCTTGCTCGGGAAGGCTGTACAGCAGTGTACCGCCGGTGGTGACCAGCGCCAGCGGGCCCGTCCAGCCGGCCCCCAGGCGGCGGTCGGGCGGCACTTGGCCGCGGTCAGCCCAAAGCCAGGCAGGCAGCTCAAGGCTGTCTTTGGCCCCCAGCACCGTCTGCAGGGCTCGCATGCCCAGCGGCGGCGCCACGTGCACGGTGTCGGGTGGCAGGCCCACGCGGCGGGCCGGCCCGATGCGCGCGGGCATGACCCGCAGCCGCGCGGCGCCGCGGTCGAGCGCGACGTAGCCCGAATCCAAATGCACGGCGAGGTGCAGATTGTCGTCGCCCCGGGCCTGACGTTGCGCGATGAGATAGTGGAGTTGCGCCCGATCGGCATCCGCTGCCACCAGGGCATCGGCGCGGCGACGTTCGAGATCGGACATGCCCTCACGCAGGCGGGCGGTTTCGGCGCGATAGCCGGACCGGCGCCAGGCAAGGGCACCTTCCACCCCCAACAGGGTGACCAAGATCAGGAGCAGCAGAATGGTGCGACGTCGTCCACGCATCAGGCACGCAAGAGGCAGCAGGGTTTAGATTGCCACGCGGTTCCCCATCTCAGCTTATACACGGAGACCGATGTCCGCACGACCCGCACGCGCGGTGGCCCTCATCATCCTTGACGGATGGGGCTATCGGGAAGACTGCGAGGCCAACGCCATCTGCCTGGCGCGCACGCCCAACTGGGACCGCATCTGGCAGCACCCGTCGCGCACGCTGCTTTCGGCGTCCGGACGCTCCGTGGGTTTGCCCGACGGCCAGATGGGCAACAGTGAGGTGGGTCACATGAACCTCGGCGCCGGGCGCGTGGTGATGCAGGACCTGGTGCGCATAGGCGTGGCCATCGAGGACGGCAGCTTCTTCGCCAACCCTGCCCTGCTCGCGGCCTGCGCGCATGTACGACAGACGGGTGGCACGCTGCATCTCCTTGGATTGCTCGGCGATGGGGGCGTGCACGCGCACGAGTCCCATTTGTTCGCGCTGGTGGATCTGGCCGCGCAGCAGGGCGTGCCGCGCACGGCGGTGCATGCCTTGCTGGATGGACGTGACGCGCCGCCCACCAGTGGCATGGAGTACCTGCGACGCGCGCTCGCTCGCATGGACGGCAAGGCGCACCTGGCCTCGGTGTGCGGCCGCTACTATGGCATGGACCGCGATCAGCGCTGGGAGCGCACGGGCGCGTGGTATGCGGCCGCCGTCCGAGGAGAAGGGCCGCGCGAAACCGATGCGCTTGCCGCGCTGCAGCGCGCGTACGACGCCGGCACGACCGACGAGTTTGTGCTGCCCTGGGTGATGGCCGATGCCGGTGGTTTGCCGGTGGCGCCAATGCGCGACGGTGACGCGCTGATCTGCTTCAATTTCCGCAGCGACCGTTTGCGGCAGACGCTGCGTGCGCTGAGCGAAGGGGACTTCGCCGGCTTTGCCACGGGTGCACGGCCCGCGCTGCACATCACCACCATGACGCGCTACGACGAGCGCTATGCGTTCCCGGTGGCGTTTGCGCCGCAAAGCATGCAGCACCTGGTGGGTGACGTGATTGCTGAAGCAGGCCTTGCGCAGCTTCGCACCGCGGAGACCGAGAAGTATCCACACGTGACGTTCTTCTTCAACGGCGGACGCGACGAACCGCTGGTCGGTGAAGACCGTCGCATGGTGGCCAGCCCCAAGGTGCCCACCTACGATCTGCAGCCCGAAATGAGTGCGCACGGCGTGTGTGACATTCTGTGCGAGGCCCTCGCGCAGCGCAGCCACGACTTCATGCTCTGCAACTTTGCCAACACCGACATGGTGGGGCATACGGGCTCGTTGCCGGCCGCCATTGCCGCGGCAGAAGCCGTGGATGCCTGTCTCGGACGCATTCTCGAGGCGGCACGCGTTGGTGGTGCGCGTCTGATTATCACGGCCGACCACGGCAACGCCGATGTGATGGTTGATCCTGTAACGCACCAGCCGCACACCGCGCACACCACCAACCCGGTGCCGCTGGTGTTGCTGGACCCGGACGAAACCGCCACGCTGCGCAGTGGAGGGGCCCTCTGTGACGTGGGACCGACCGCGCTCACCCTGCTTGGTTTGCCCCTGCCGCCGGAAATGAGCGGCCGCGATCTGCGCCTGAGTGGCCAAGCACTGGCTGTTCCGGTGGCGCTCCCCACTGCAGTGTCTGTGCCGCCGGCCGTCACTGTTCCATCTCCCCTTGCCTGATGCGCGTGCCATTCATGCTTCGTCGTGCCCCGCTGCGTTCCCTGTTCGCCTCAATCGCGCCGATCGTGGCCGCACTCCTGGTTCTGCCCGTCGCCACGGCCTCGGCGCAGATTGGCCACATGCCGGACAAGAGTCCCTATGAGGACTTCAAGATCGGGCAGACACTCACCATCATGGGCGGTTGGATGAACATGCGGCGCGATCCGGCCAACGTGGCGCCCGATGCCAACTGGCTGGCCGCTCTGCGCTACGACATCGGCGTGGGTGGCCCCGCGTCGCTCTTCGCCCGCTATGTCGCCTCACCCTCGCAGCGCAACGTGCTGGTGCCGTCGAACACACAGGCCACGCGCATCATTGCGCGGCCCAGCGTGACCACACATATGGCCGATCTGGGTCTCGATGTGTCGTTGACCGGGCGAAAGACCTACCGGCGATTCATGCCTTCGGTGAATGGCGGGATCGGCATCGTCTCCGACTTCGCGTCGGCCGATACCGGCAGCTATCAGTTCGGCACAAAGTTCTCGTTCTCCTACGGCTTCAGCATGCGCTACATCCCGCGCCGTGGGCCGCAGCTCCGCGTGGACTTCACCAACTTCATCTGGCAGTACCAGTATCCCGATCGCTACTTCGTGTTGGCCAACGACACGACGTCGGTACTGCGCCGAGCCAGTGAACAGTCGGCGTGGCGTGGCAACTGGGGCGTGAGCGCCGGCGTCTCGGTGCCACTGTTCCGCTGAGGCGCCGTCGGTGCCGCGTACCTCGCTGACACGCCGCGTGATGTTTGCCGCGGCCCATCGGTACCGTCGTCCCGACTGGAGCGATCAGGAAAACGTTGACGTATTCGGCGCCTGTGCCCATCCGCACTATCACGGTCACACTTATGTGTGTGACGTGACGGTGTCGGGGCCGGTGGACGAGGAAACTGGCTTCCTGGTGGATCTCGGGTTTCTCGATCAGGTGCTGCAGCGCGAGGTCCGGGCACGCTTCGATCACCGCAATATCAACATGGATGTTCCGGAGTTTGCCGACGGCAAATTGATTCCCACGGGCGAGAACCTGGCGCGCTTCATTTGCGAACGGGTGCAGGCCGCGTTGTCGCACACCACGGCGCGGGTCATTCGTGTGCATCTGGCGGAAGACGCGACCTTGAGCAGCACCTACGAGGTGGACGCGTGATGGAGCGGCGCCATGGTTTACCGCTGTTGGCGGTACTCGTGTTCGCAGCCTGCAGCAGCGCATCGCGTGGCCCGACCGCCGACCTGCCGCCGCATCGGCCGGAACCGCCGGCGCCGTACATGGCACCGGCCGCGGTTGTTCGGCCGCCCAACGTACGTGAGGTACTGCGCGGTATTGCCGACTCGGTGCTGGCCGCGCCCATGTGGCGGAACGCGCGCTGGGGCATGCTGGTGGTTGATGCACAGCGGGGTGACACGCTGTTGTCACACGACGCCGATCGGCTGTTCATGCCGGCGTCCAATCAGAAGCTGCTGACCGGCGCCATTGCGCTGGAGGTCCTTGGGCCGGATCACCAGTGGCGCACCCCGGTGCTGTTGCACGGCACGCAGCGGGGCCACACGTTTTTTGGTGACGTGCTTGTGCAGGGTTCGGGCGATCCAAGCGTGAGTCACGCGCTGCGCGGCGGCGACGCGGCATCAGCCTTTCAGCCCATGCTTGACGCGCTCAAGGCTCGCGGCATCACGCGCATTGCCGGGCGCATTCGTGCGGACGGGGACGCGCTGCCGGGGGCCACAACCGGCTACGGATGGGCGTGGGACGATTTTGACGCGGGTTACAGCGCGGCCATCGATGAACTGATGTTCAACGAAGGCGAGCTGTATGTGCATGTAAAGGCCGGCAGCAAGGTGGGGCAGCCGGTGCGTGTGCAGACACTTCCCACACGTGGCTATCCACGCGTTGCGGTGCGGGCCCGCACGCGGGACTCTGCGCCAGCCGCCATGAGTTCAGTCGCAGGCCGCGCCGAGCGCATCACGGTGGCCTATTACTCCATTGGTGACCGCGTGGTGGTGGATGGCAGCCTGGCACTCGGCGACAGCATGCGAGTGACGATGGCCTACCGTCACCCGGCTGATGCCTATCTGGCCGCACTGCGCGAACGTCTGGCCGACAGCGGCGTGGTGCTGCGCGCGCAGCGTGTGGCGCGTCGCGACACACTGGGCCGTGCACCCGATACGCTCACGGTGCTGATGTCTGCACCGTTTCCGGCTGTGCTGGCCCGCATGGAAAAGCCTTCACAAAACCAGATGGCGGAGTTGTTCTTTCGCAGCAGCGCGCTCAAAGCGACGGGCTCGGGTAGCGCCGACAGTGCACAGGCGCTTGGCGCTCGCGTATTGAGTCAGTGGGGGATTGGCGCGCAGGACGTGGCCTATCGCGATGGCAGTGGCCTGTCGCGTCATGACTATCTCACGCCACGCGCAGTCGTGCGCGTGCTCGATGCCGCGCATCGTGCGCCGTGGGGCGAGCTGTTTCGCAATTCGCTCCCGGTGGCCGGTGTGGACGGCACCATTGCCAACCGCATGCGTGGCACCCCGGCAGCCGGCAACGTGCGCGCCAAGACCGGTACACTCGACAAGGCCCGCGCACTATCGGGCTACGTGACCACGGCCGACGGTCAGTTGCTGCTGTTTTCGCTGCTGGCCAACAACTACAGCGTGCCGACGCGCGAAGTGGAGCGTGTGCAGGACCTGATCGCGGCCTATCTCGCGTCAACAACCCTGGTAACGGACAAGTGACCGGCGCGCGTGGTCTGTCGTACGACGATGCGCTGCACTCCATTCTGGACTCGGTGCGCGACCAGCGCACGCCGCTCGAGTGGATCGCGCTCGAGTCATCACTTGGTCGGGCGCTGGCGCAGGATGTAACGAGCCGCCTTGCGCTGCCGCCGTGGGACAATGCTGGCATGGACGGCTACGCTGTGCGGCGCAGCGATGTGCTGGGCGCGTCCCGCAGTGTGCCGCGCGTGCTGCCCGTGATCGGCACCAGCATGGCGGGCGCCGATGCCACCCAGTTGCCCTGGGTGCAGGCGGGTACGGCGCTTCGTATCATGACCGGGGCGCCCATGCCTCCGGGCGCCGACGCCGTGGTGCGTGTGGAGGACAGCGATGCCGGCGAGACGCAGGTGGTCATTCACGATGACCGCGATGCGCAGGGCCGCGGCAACGTGCGTCCGCGCGGCGAAGACGTGGAAAGCGGTCAGGTGGTCTTCACGGCTGGCACCAGCGTTCGCGCGGCGCACCTTGGTGTGCTCGCATCGATTGGCCAGCGGCAGGTGCCCGTGCACCGCGCCCCACGCGTGGCCATGGTGTCCAGCGGTGATGAACTGGTGCTGCTGGACGACTTTGACGCGGCGTTGGCAGGTCAGCGCATCGTGTCTTCGAGTCACTATGCGCTGCCGGCATTGCTGAAAGCAGCCGGTGCCGACGTACAGGTTCGCCCGCCGGTACCCGATACGCTTGATGCACTGACGCAGGCGCTTGGTGAAGCGTTGGACGATGGCTGCGACGTGCTGCTGACCACGGGTGGGGTGTCGGTGGGTGCGCATGACTATACCCGCGAAGCGCTGGCTCGTGTGGGTGGCACGCAGCATTTCTGGCGCGCGCGCATTCGCCCGGGTGGCCCCATTGGTACGGGCAGCGTTCGTGGGGTGCCCTGGATTGGATTGCCGGGCAATCCGGTGTCGACGCTGGTGACCGCAACGCTGTTTGCGTGGCCGCTGCTTCGCACGCTGGCCGGTCACAGAGCGGTGCTGCCGGCGCGCATTCCCGTGCGCGTGGCGCCATGGCTTGAGGCGCCACTCGAAACACCGGCCCCTCTTACCTACTTCCTGCGCGTACAACTGTCGGTGGGAGACGATGGCATGCTGGAAGCCGCGCCCGCCGGTGCACAGGGTTCCAACCTGCTGCGGACGATGGCCCTGGCCGATGCGCTGCTGATGGTACCCGAGACGGTAGAGCGTGTGATGCCGGGTAGTGTGCAGCAGGTCGTGCTGTGGCCCGAGTTTTCACTGCAGATGCCGTGGACATCAGCGCCGTTGCCGGCGCAGGGAGTCAGCTCATGAACCCCACCGATGCGCGGGCGCATGCCGGCGATGGAGCAGACGCCGTGCCGCACGTCACCGACCGGGTGTCCATTGCGGCACGCGCCGACCTGTTCACCTTGCAGGGCGAAGCACTCGACAACGCATTGGCGCGTTTGTTCGTGCTGGCCGATGAATCCATCACCGTTGGTGACGGCCACACGCATCGCACATTTGCGCTGCGCAAGCCGGCCAACGCCGATCACCTCATCAGCGAAGCCGATTTCGTGATGGATGAGCGGTTGCCGTATTGGGCCGACCTCTGGCCCTCCTCACGGGTGCTGGCCGGCGCACTGCTCAGGCATGTGGGCCAGGGCAAGCGTTTGCTGGAACTGGGCTGTGGCCTCGGTCTCGACACGGTGGCGGCCATGACGGCGGGCTACGCGGTGACGGCCACGGACTACTACGAAGACGCCCTGCACGTGACCCGCATGAACGCGCGCCACAACCTGGGGCATGAACCCACGGTGCGCATGGTGAACTGGCGGCAGTGGCCACACGACATTGGCGCCTTTGATGTGGTGATCGCGGCCGACGTGTTGTACGAGCGGGAGTACGCCACACTCGTGGCGCGGTGCATCGCGAGCGCACTGTCGCCAACTGGCGAAGCCTGGGTGGCGGACCCTGGCCGGTTGGCCCTGCCCGACTTTCTCGAGCAGCTGGCACCAGCGGGTCTGGTTCTGCGAGACCGGACCGTCGTGCCCTTCGAAGAGGGCGCCGTGAAGCAGCAGGTACAACTGCTGCGCATCACGCACGCCGACTGAGCCGCTACGCGGTCACGTGGCCGCCATCAACGCGCGCTGCAATGTGGTGAGCAGTTCGTTGGCCGCGAATGGCTTGGCCAGCACCGGCACTCTGGAGAGCGCCGTGAGGTCGTCCGCGTCGAGCTCGTCGTAGCCCGAGAAGAACACCAGGGGAAAGCCCGGATCGATTTGCCGCACGCGCCGCGCCAGTTGCACCCCATCGAGCACCGGCATGCGCAGACAGCTCCTCGCGCTGCGCGTGGAAGTGCTGCAGGGCTTCTTCCCCGTTCGCCGCCTCCACCACCGACCAGCCATGCCGCTCGAGCAGGCGACGCGTGGTGCGGCGCACTGCGTCGTCGTCGTCCACGAGCAGGAGCGCGTGCGCTGGTACCGCCAGCGTGCTGGTTGGCGTCTGTCGATTGGTGATTTCTGCCGAGGCCAACGGGAAGGCCACGCGCATCACCGTGCCTTGGCCTGGTACCGAGTCCACCCGAATGGTGCCACCGGCCTGCGTGACGACGCCGTAGACCACGGACAGCCCAAGCCCCGAGCCCGTGCCCAGAGGTTTGGTGCTGAAGAACGGCTCGAAGATCCGTGAGCGCGTGGCGTCATCGATACCGATGCCCGAATCGGCCACTTCGAGCGCGACGTGGAGACGTTGATCATCCCGGTTCACCTTGACGGCCAGCGTGCCGCCCTGTGGCATCGCGTCACGCGCGTTGAGCACCAGATTGAGGACGACCTGTTCGAGCTGACTGCGATCGGCGAGCACCCAGGCGGGTGAGGGCGGATCAGACTGCACGAGCAGTTGCACATTGGGTGGCACCGAGGTGCGGAACAGTGGCGTCATGTCCCGCACCAGGGCACCGAGATCCACGTGCTCCACCGCGCGCGGCTGCTAGCGGCTGAACGCGAGCAGCTGCCGCGTCAGCCGCGAGGCACGGTCGGCGGTGGACAACGCCACATCGAGATCCGCGCGCGCGGGCGCATCAGCCGGCAGACCATCACGCGCGAGTTCGACCGCGGTGCGAATGGCCGCCAGCAGGTTGTTGAAATCGTGCGCCACGCCGCCGGCCAGTTGGCCCACCGCCTCCATCTTCTGCGCAAGATCGAGGCGTTCCTGAATGGCGGCCCGTTCGCGTTCGAGTTCGCGGCGGCGCGACTGATCGCGCCAGGCCACCACCGATACGCGGCGTCCATCGAGTGCCGCGTGGCGAACGCTCACTTCCACCGGGACCTGCGTGCCGTCGGACTTCTGATGTACCCAGTCGAAGGTGAGCGCGCCTTCGTTCAGTGTCTGCTGACCGAGGGCGCGTGACTTGTCGTCTGAGGCCACTCCGTCGGGCTGTGTGGGCGGCGAGAATTCCGAGGGACGGTGGCCGATCAGCTGCGCCTTGTCGGTAAGGCCAAGCATGGCGAGTGCCGCCGGATTGCAGTCGATAACCCCCGACTGATCAGACAGCAGCAGTCCGTCCTGCGCGTGCTCGAAGATCAGGCGGAATCGCTCGTCCGCATCCTTGCGTTCCGTAATGTCCTGTCCAATGGCCACGATGCCCTGCGCGCTGCCATCGGCCCCCAGCACGCGCGTGACGTTCCACACCAGTGTCCGACGTGAACCGTCGGGCAGAATGGAATCATCTTCGAAGTTGAGCGTGCGTTTGCCCGCCAACACTTCGACGATGTCGGCAGCCACGAAGGCCTGGTGTTCCGGCGCGATGAAGCGCAAAACGTAGTTGCTGCCCATGGCCTCGCCGCGCGGCGTCTGGTACAGCAGCTCCGCCGCTCGATTCCAGAGGAATACCGTATGGTCCGGCCGCAGACCGACAATGACACTGCCCGCCGTTTCGACAATGGCGGCCAGAAGCGCGGGATCGTTGGTGGGCAGATCGGGCAGGCTGGACATTCCGGGAAGATGAACCCCAAACTGTTCTTTGGACAACACAGCGCTGTGGCAACTGCGCAACATTGTGCGGCGCTATTGCACCGACGCATCCGTCACAGATCCGGCTCACTGCGATTGAAACGCTCCGTTGCGTGGCGCGAACGCCCGTCACAAATGTCGCCGTTTCGCGCGGCTGGCGCGCGTGGCACCAGTCTTCCAGTAGAGGCCGGCATGCCTTCCCTGCCGCGCACTTCCCTCCTTCGCGCCCCACTCCTGGTAGTCGCGATCTTTGTTCTGGCCCTGCTGGCCCTCTACCCCGGCGCGTCGCTGCGTGCGCAGTCCAGCACCAACAGCTCGTCACAGTCGACGCCCGTAGCGGTGGACCCGCCCGCTGAGCGCGACGGCGAGGTGGCCGACATGTACGTGAAGGGCAAGCAGGTGGAAGTGCTGTACCGCAACACGGGACGCACCGCGACCAGCATTCTCGGCGAACTGCAGGTGCGCGATCAGGACGGCGAGCTGGTGGCCACCGCGACACTGGTGGAAGGCCGCACAGTGGGCGCGGGCCGCAGTGAGAAGCTGCGCGTGGCCATGCCGCCACTGGCCCCGGGTCATTACACGCTTTACGCGGTGGTGGACTTCGGCGGCGAATCGCTGACCGCCGCCGAAGCCGCATTGGAAATCAAGCCGTGACTTCGGCCTTGAGCTGACCAGCCACCACTTCGGCGATATCGAGTACCGGCACGTCCTTGCCGGCTCCCGTGACGCCGTCGGTGATCATGGTCATGCAGAACGGACAGGCCACGGCAATCTGATCGGCGCCCGTGGCCAGCAGCTCTTCGGTGCGCTCCACGTTGACGCGCTTGCCGACCGTCTCTTCCATCCACATGCGCCCACCGCCCGCGCCGCAGCAGAGCCCGCGGCTCTTGGTGCGCGCCGGTTCGACGAGCTCCACCACCGGCAGGGCCTTGCGCAGCGTGTTGCGCGGCGCGTCGTAGATCTCGTTGTAGCGGCCGAGATAACACGAGTCGTGGTAGGCCACCTTGAGGCGCTGACCATGCTCGGTGTCGAGCGGCACGCGGCCCTCACTGAGCAAGCGCTCGATGTACTCCGTGTGGTGAATGACCTCGTAGTGCCCGCCCAGATCGGGGAACTCCTTGCCCATCTGGTGGAAGCAGTGCGGACAGAAGGTCACGACGGTCCTCACCTGGTAGCCATCGAGTGTTTCGATGACGCCCTTGGCGAGCATCTGATACAGATACTCGTTGCCCATGCGGCGCGCCGGATCGCCATGACAGGTTTCTTCCTGTCCGAGAATGGCGAACTTGACGTTGGCGGCCTGCAGAATGCGCGCGAACGCGACCGTGATTTTCTTGGCGCGATCGTCGAAGGAGCCGGCGCAGCCCACCCAGAACAGGATATCGGGCTTCTCGCCTTCCGCCGCCATTTCGGCCATGGTGCGGATGTTGAGCCCCTCCGTCCATTTCTCGCGGTCAGCGGCGCTGAAGGCCCAGGGACTGCCGTTGCGCTCGAGACTGGTGAGGGCGGGTTGGATTTCCTCGGGGAAGCGCGACTCCATGAGCACCAAGTCGCGACGCAACTCGTTGATGATGTCGAGATGATCGATGCTGACCGGGCACTCCTGCACGCAAGCGCGGCAACTCGTGCAGGCCCAGAGTTCTTCCTCGCTGATCCAGCCGTCCAGCAGCTTCTTGTCGAGCACCGCCTGCTGTTCTTCCGTGGCCGTTCCACCACTTTCGGCCACGGCATCGAGCACGCTGGCCTTCTCGGTCAGGCGCGCGCGTGTTTTCACCACGATCATGCGCGGTGAGAGCAGCTTGCCCGTGAGATTGGCCGGGCACGAGGCCGTGCAACGACCGCACTCCGTGCAGGAATAGCCGTCGAGCAGGTTCTTCCAGGTGAGATGCTCGATGTCCGAGGCGCCAAACTGCTCGGCGTCTTCGGCCTCGAGATCCATGGGCCGCATGGCACCAACGCGCCCAGGCCCGCTGGTGTTGGAGAACCAGACGTTGATGAGCGACGAGAGGACGTGCAGGTGCTTGGACTTGGGCAGGTGGTTGAGGAACCACAGAATGCCCAGGGCATGAATCCACCACGATACGCGCGCCATGGTGTGCGCCGTTTCCGCACTCATGCCGCCGAAGAGCGGCAGCAGCATGGACGTGATGACCCGCCCGCCCATATCGGCGCCGGGTTGTTTGGCGTCACCCACGAATACCAGCAGCAGCGTGACCATGAGCGTGGCAATCACGCTCAGGATGAGCACCGCTTCGCCGCTGTGCACGGCGTCCACCGTAAAGCGCCGCGGCTTGATGACCAGACGGCGATACAGCAGGTAGCCCACCGGCAGCAGCACGAAGACCGCGAAGATTTCCTGCGAGAACACGTAGGGCACATACAGCAGGCGCGGCAGAATCACGTCCCAGGTGAAGGGCGTGTACAGCCCCTGGATCATGATTTCGACCGTGCCCAGGCCCAGCACGCAGAAGCCCCAGAACACCAGGGCATGCATCATGCCGCCCAGCGGCTCGCGCAGAATCTTGGACTGCGCGAGACCGATGAGCAGGAAGTTCTTCGTCCGGATATCCGGATGGTCTGTACGGTCTTCCGGCTTGGCCAGCTTGAGCCAGCGCACGAGGCGCTGCGCCTGGCGCGCAAAGACCGCAAGCGCGCCGGCGAGGATGACCGCAAACACTCCGTTGGCCAAGGTCACAGGTCAGCCCTGTGCCTTGGCCTTCTTCACCGCCTCAGTGAGGGCGGGTGCAATCTCGAACACATCACCCACGATGCCGTAGTCGGCAATCTTGAAGATGGGCGCGTCCTTGTCCTTGTTGATGGCGACGATGGTCTTGGACGTGCGCATGCCGGCGAGATGCTGAATGGCGCCGGAGATGCCAAGCGCGATGTAGAGATTGGGGCTGACGTTGCGTCCCGTCTGGCCGATCTGATCGGAGTGCGGACGCCAGCCTTCGTCGGTGACGGCGCGCGTTGCGCCGACGGCGGCGTTGCCAAAGGCATCGGCCATGTCTTCGCAGAGCTTGAAATGCTCGGGCGCCTTGAGGCCGCGGCCACCGGCAATGATCACCGGGGCGTCGTTGAGATCGAGCTTGCCGGCGTTGCCCTGCTTGAGCTCCACCACCTTCACGCGCGACGCGGCGGGATCGACCGCCGGCGCCAGCGCCTCTGTAGCGAGCGCACGCGCGGCCTCGGCGGGCTGGAACGCGGCCGGACGCACCGAGAGCACGGCCGGCGTGCCGGTGAGCGCCAACGTGGCGATGGTCTTGCCGTTCATGTTGAAGTGCTGGCCATGCACCGCGCCGCCTTCCACCGTGAAGCCGGTAAGGTCAGCGGCAAGACCGACACCCAAACGTGCCGCTACGCGCGGCGAGAGATCGCGGCCCTGCGCCGTGGCGCTGAACAGCGCGTAGGCATAGCTGCCACTCTGGAGCTTCTGCGCGAGCGTGGCCGTCAGGGCCTCGGGGTTGTACTGCGCAAAGCCGGCATGCTCGAGCACCAGGACCGTGTCGGCGCCATGCTGCGCGAGTGCGCCGGCCTTGTCGGCAATGCCCGCCGCGCCGGCGAGCACCGCGTGCACCTGTCCGCCGCCGGACTGCTCGGCCAGCGCACGGCCGGCCGTGACGGCTTCGAGAGCCACCTTGCGCAGTTCACCACCGCGCACTTCCGCGAATACAAGAACGTTGGCCATGATCAGAGCACCTTCGCTTCAGTCTGGAGGAGACGCACGAGTTCGGGCACCGCGTCGGCGTTCTCGCCGAGGATGCGGCCGGCGGCGCGCTCCGGAGGCAGGGCCATCTTCGCCACGCTGACGGCCGTCTGGCCGAGTTGCGCCGGCTTGACGTCGAGCGGCTTCTTCTTGGCGGCCATGATGCCCTTGAGGGACGGCAGGCGCTCCTTGTTGAGCCCATCGTCAATGGTGAGCAGCGCGGGCAGCGGGAACTCCACCACTTCGCTGGCGCCCTCGAGTGCGCGCTCGGCGCGGCCCGTGGCTCCATTGATGTCGAGCTTGAAGACGTTGGTCACGCACGGCAAGTCGAGCAGTTCGGCCACCATCGGACCCGTCATCTGGTTCATGGAGTCGATGGCGATACGACCGAAGAGCACGAGGTCATAGCCGCCGTCCTTGAGCTCAGCGGCCAGCGCCCGCGCAATGGCGAGGCCGTCGGCCGGAATGGACGCCGCCTGCAGCAGCACGCCGCGGTCTGCGCCCATGGCGAGCGCCTTGCGAATCTGCTCCTGGGCCGCGTCGGGCCCGAGCGAAATGGCCACCACTTCGCCGGCGTTGTTGTTCTTTTCCTTGAGCTGCAGGGCCGCTTCGATGGCCCAGAGGTCGAAGTCGTTGACGTCGTACTTGAGCCCCGCTTCGTCCACGCGCGTGCCGTCGGCCGCGATCGCGAACTTGGTTTCCATCACGGGGACGCGCTTGATGCACACGGCGATCTTCACCGCGGATGCTCCATTCGAAAGGCTGGGAGGAGGATCAGGGGAACCGGGCGGCACCGTGGTGCCGCCACGGGGAAGCTAGACAGCGTTCCCCCGACGGGCAATGCGACGAGAGCGTCGCATTTTCGCGGGATCAACTGTCCACTGTACGGGCGAGGGCCCCCTGACGTTCGGCGGGGCGATGCAGCCCCGCCGGCGAACGACACCGTGCGTCGTGCCTTACTTGAAGGCGTTCAGGCCGGTAATGGCCTGACCGAGGATGAGCGAGTGCACGTCGTGCGTGCCTTCGTAGGTGTACACGCTCTCGAGATTGGCCATGTGTCGCATGGCCCCATACTCGGCCAGGATGCCATTGCCACCGAGCAGACGCCGCGTTTCGCGCGCGATGTTGGTGGCAATGTCCACGTTGTTGCGCTTGGCCAGGGACACCTGGGTGGGCGTGAAGTTGCCGGCGTCCTTGAGGCGACCGAGGTGCAGCGAGACGAGCTGGCCCTTCACGATTTCCGTGAGCATGTCCGCGAGGCGCACCTGCTGGATCTGGAAGCCGCCAATGGGCTTGTCGAACATGACGCGGCTCTTGCTGTACGAGACGGCTTCCTCGAAGCAGGCGAGCGCGGCGCCGAGTACGCCCCAGGAGATACCGTAGCGGGCCTGCGTGAGGCACATGAGCGGGCTCTTGAGACCGTTGCTGTTGGGCAGCAGGGCCGTAGCCGGCACGTGTACATCGGTGAGCACCAGCTCCGACGTATCACTCGCGCGCAGCGAGAGCTTGCCCTTCTGATCCCGCGCCTGGAAGCCCGGCGTGTCGGTGGGCACGATGAAGCCGCGGATGGACGAGTCCTCCGTGCTGTCGCCGGTCTTGGCCCAGATGATGGCGATGTCGGCCTTGGAGCCGTTGGTGATCCACATCTTGCCACCGTTGATGATCCAGCTGCCGTCGGCCTGCTGGCGCGCGCGGGTGATCATGCCGGAGGGATTGGAGCCGTAGTCGGGCTCCGTCAGTCCGAAGCAGCCGATCAGCTCGGCCTTGGCCAGCTTGGGAAGGTAGTGCCTGCGCTGCTCCTCGCTGCCGAAGGCAAAGATGGGATACATGACCAGCGCACCCTGCACCGAACAGAAGGAACGGATGCCGGAATCGCCGCGCTCGAGCTCCTGCATGATGAGGCCGTAGGCCACGCTCGACAGGCCGGCGCAGCCGTACTCCTCGGGCAGGTTGGCGCCCAGGACGCCAAGTTCCGCGAGGCCGGGAATGAGCTCGTCGGGAAAACGCCCTTCGACGTAACACTCGCCGATGATGGGCAGGATGTGCTCGTCGACGTACTGCCGGATGGTGTCACGAATGGCGCGCTCTTCTTCCGTGAGCGCGGCATCGATGTTGAAGAGGTCGCCCGGATGGGCCTTGAGTTCGACGGAGGGGAGCGCCGCAATGGCGGCGGCTGCCTGGAGATCGGTGGCCATGGGAACTTGGCGAAAGATTGACACGAGGGGACTCGCTAAAGGTAAGGACAAGACGGGTCTTCCGGAGGCTGCAATCGGTACGGGTGATCTCGCGCACAGTGCCGGTGGGCCCGAAAGGGGCGAACCGTGCCTTGACGCGCGATTTTTCCGTCTCATGCTCCTGGCTGGTTGACACCAACGGGACGATGAAGTCGTATCCATCTCGTCCCACATTTCCTTTCCGACTTTAGCTGAGGATCGCGATGAAGCGATTGTTATCCACCGGTGCCCTGTTCCTGTCGTTGACGGTCGCCGCCTGTTCCGGCGGCAGCGACAACACGGGTCCCGGCAACCCGCCGCCGACACCCACGATCGGCATCGCCCTGTCGTCGGGCTCCTCCACCACCGCGCGTGGTGCCAGCGCCACGAGCACGGTGACCCTGACCCGTGGTGGTGGCTACACGGGTGAAGTCAGCCTGGCGGCCAGCGGCATGCCAGCCGGCGTGACGGTGACCTTTGCCCCGGCCACGCTGAGCGGCGGCACCAACAGTGTCACGGCGACTTTCAGCGTTGGAGCCACGGCGGCACCTGGCGCGGCCTCCATCACCATCACGGCCAGCGGCTCGGGTGTGACCTCGGCAACGGCCACCTACAGCCTCACCATTCCCACGCCGGCCATCGCCCTGACGGCCGGCTCCACAGCCCTGTCGGTTGTGCAGGGCGCCTCGGGCACGGTACCCATCACCATCACGCGTTCCAACGGCTTCGCCGATGGCGTGACGCTGGCGGTGAGCGGCCTGCCGACGGGCGTCACCGGCAGCTTTGCGCCGGCGACGATTGCTGCAGGCTCCACGACCAGCACGTTGACGCTGAACGTGGCGGCCAATGCGGCAGCGGCCACGACCCCCATCACCATCACCGCCAGTGGAACCGGCGTGACCGCACAGACGGCCACGGTGAACCTCACCGTGACGGCGGCGGCGTCGCCGGCCATTTCGCTGACGGCCAATCCGGCCGCCGTGAATGTGGTGTCGGGTGCAACGGCCACCACGTCCATCGGCATTGCGCGCACGGGTGGTTTTGCGGGTGAGGTCACGCTCGCGCTGGAAGGCGCGCCCGCCGGTCTCACGGGCACGTTCAGCGCGAGTCCGGTGCCTGGCACGGTGTTCGCCAGCATCCTCACGTTGAACGCTTCGGCCGCCGTGGCTCCGGGCACGTACAACCTCACGGTGCGTGGCACCGGCACGGGCGTCACGGCGCAGACGGTCAACATCAGCGTCACCGTGGCGGCGGCGCCGGGCATCACGCTCAGCACGGCGGCCAGCACGCTGTCGCTGTCGGCGGGCGCCACCGTGTCCACGGCCATCACCATCGTGCGTGTCGGCAGCTTTGCGGGCGACGTGACCCTGGCGGCCACAGGTCTGCCCACGGGTGTGACGGCCTCCTTTGCGCCGGCCACGCTTTCGGGCGCCACGCTCACCAGCACGCTCACACTCACCGCGGCGGCCAACGCCACGCTGGGTGCGGCCACGGTGACCATTACCGCAAGCGGCGCCGGCATCACGGCGCGCACGTCCAATGTGGCCCTCACGGTCGCCGCGGCGCAGGGCTTCAGCCTCACGGCGGGCGCCGTCTCGCTCACGCAGGGTGGCACGGCCACGAGCACGGTCAACATCACGCGCACGGGCGGCTTTGCGGCGGCGGTGGGCCTGGCCATCAGCGGCCTGCCCACGGGTGTCACAGCGACCATCAACCCGACCTCGGTGACCGGCACGTCGGCCACCATCACGTTCAACGCGGCCAGCAACGCGGCCACGGGCAACTTCACGGCCACCGTCACAGGCACGGCCACGGGTCTTGCCAACGTCACCACCACCATTGCGGGGTCGGTGACGGCGCAGGGCGGCGGCGGCGGGAACGTGAACTGGACGTTCTGTGATCCGGCCAGCTTCCCGCTGTGGTTCGCCGTGCAGAACGGCAGTGGCGCATGGACGCGCGTCAATCCGACGGGCACGATCAACCGTGTGTTCAGCTTTACGGTGGGCGCCAGCGGTGGCGTCGCCTACGCGCAGCAGTTCGATGGCAGCAGCGGTGTGCAGGTGACGGTGCAGTACCTGAGTGCGGCCGAAATGGGTGCAGGCGCTCAGACGGAGTGCCAGATCAACCGCGCGGGCAAGACGCTCAACGGCACCGTGGCGAACCTGACCGCGGGTCAGTTCGGCTTCATCTCCGTGGGCGGCGGCACCGCGACCGTCAACGGTCCGGCCACCACCTATACCATCAACGATGCCGCCGACGGCGTGACGGACCTGGTGGGTGTGCGCACGGCACTGAGTCCGTCATTTTCCTTCGTGCCGGACCGCGGTGTCATCCGCCGCAACGTGAACTACGCGGCCAACAGCAACATCCCGGTCGTGGACTTCCAGGGTGCGGAGTCCTTCCCGGTGGCCTCGGCCAACTACACGGTGGCCAATGCCAACGGCGAGCAGATCTTCCTGGTCGGCTCGTTCATCACGGGCAACGGCCTTGCCGGCACCTTCGCCTTCCCGGGTCTGTCGACGGGCAACGTGCAGACGGTGTATGGTGTGCCGAGTGCGCAGACGCAGGCCGGTGATCTGCATCAGGTCCTGGTGACTTCGACCGCAGGTACCGGGAACGTGACCTCGGGACGCATCTTCGCGCAGTACAACCGCATCCTCCAGGACCGCACCATCACGCTGGGCGCGGCGCTCAACCAGCCGACCATCACGTCGCTGGGCAGCGCGCCCTATAGCCGCTGGACGGCTACGGGCACCTGGCAGGCGGAGTACGGTGACGGCATTGGTGTGAGCTTCAGCCAGCAGAACAACAACACCAACGCGTGGACGGTGACCGTGTCGCGCAGCTATGCGGGCAACGGTGGCAACTACTCGATCACCGTGCCTGACTTCAGCGGCGTGGCCGGCTTCAACAACAGCTGGGGCATCGCGCCCGGCAGCACCAACTGGCAGCTCACCGCCACGGGTGGAATCTTCAACCTGACCGGTGTGGGCCCCACGGGCTTCACCGAGGGCGGCACGTTCCGCGCCGGTTACCGCACCGGCGTGACGAACTGATTCCCGACGAGGAATGAAAGACGCGGGCCCGGTGCACAGGATGTGCACCGGGCCCGTTGTCATTGCGGTGTGGCCGTCGCAGCAGGCGGCGTACCGTGTGCCGACCGCTCAGCCTACCTGCCGCTTGCGGCGTTCCAGCGGGGTCACATCGCGCCGCGCGGCCGGCGTGATGCCCACCTCGCGCGCCTTGGCACGGAACTCGGGGCCATGATCAACGGGGCGCGACGTCTCGTGTTGCCACTGATGCACCATCTCGTGCAGCAGCGTGTGCATGGCTTCGCGCCAGCCGTGCTTCACGATGTGCTGGCGCGACAGCACGATTTCCGGCGGCGTGTGTCGCGAACCGGCGTCGTAGTGCCCAAGCCGCGTGGCCATGCGGCCCGACAGGCGCACGGGAATGTCGCGCAACGCCCCGCCGAAATGCTGGCGATTGAGCTGACGATGCGCTTCGCTGAGCTGCGTCATGAGTGCGAGGTCGCCGGGCCGCAGCGGTTCCTGTCGACGTGGGGCCGGCGCGCGCTCCACGTCATGTGCAAGAATGACCTCACGCGCCGCCAGCCGTTCGGTCTTGGTACGCGCAATGGCAAAGGCCACCACGGCCCTGAGCACCGACTCCGGCGCCTCGGCGTAGCCCTCATGCACGCGCAGCGTACGACCAATGAGCGACACCATGACACGACGGGTGCGCATGAGCACCAGCGTGTCCACGCCCCGCAATCCCAGCTCCTCGAGGCGCGAGAACAATACGGCCGTGCGGGCCCGCAGAGCCGTACGACCGCGTGCCGGACGCTGATCGTCGGGCTCGGGTGCCATGGCAGCCGGCTCGGAAATCGGCCCGGGCACTGGCTCCGGGTCGGGGGCGTTGAACAGACCGAATTGCAGGGTGTCGTTGGCGGCCATCACGCGGAAGATGCGGGGGGCCGCTGGTCACGCGCAACCCGATTGTCGGTTATCCTTACCTCGCCATGACGCCCGCTCCCACCACCGGACTGCCCCGCGGACTCGAAGCCAGCTTTGAAACCGTGCGCTTGCTCGGCTCAGGCGGCATGGGTGCCGTATACCTCGTGCGGGACCGGTTTCTCGACCGCCTCGTCGCGCTCAAGATCCTGCTGGCCGAGGAAGCCACGCCGGAGCATCGCGAGCGCTTCCTTCGCGAAGCGCGAACAAGCGCACGATTGGAGCATCCGCACATCATCGATGTGTATCGTGCCGATGAGACCGACGGTGTGGTGTGGTTCTCCATGCGCTACGTCAATGGTGAGTCGTTGGGCGACCGGCTGCGTGATCGTGGCCCGATGTCGGTGAGTGAGACCGTGCGGGTGTTGCGTGAAGTCACCTGGGGTCTGGCCTATGCCCACGCACGTGGCGTCGTGCACCGCGACATCAAGCCGGACAACATTCTGCTCGACCGCGACTCGGGACGCGCGGTGCTCACCGACTTCGGCATATCGCGCGACGCGGAACAGGCCTCGACGCTCACCATGCACGGTCATGTGCTGGGCAGCGTGCACTACATGAGTCCCGAACAGGCGTCGGGCGAGACCGTGGACGGCCGCAGCGACATCTATGCGCTGGGCTGCGTGGCGTATCATGCGTTGGCCGGTCGCCCGCCCTATGATGGGTCGGCGCAGAGTGTGCTCGTGGCGCATGTCACCCGTCCGCTGCCGGTGTTGGGCGATGCGGTGCCGGGCCTGCCCCCTGCCCTGGTGCGCATCGTGGAGCGCTGTCTGGCCAAGGAGCCGTCGGCACGCTACCAGACCGCCGACAATCTCGCGGCCGAGTTGGACTCGGTGCTGGAACAGGTGGCCGCCGCGGAACGTGCGGCGGCGGACTCCGAGCCGGGCGCGCTGCTCTCCGAGGCCGATGCGTTGGCGATCTGGCAGCGGGCAGCGCAGCTGCAGGCCGAGGCGGCACACCGCATGGAGCGCGTAGCCGCCCCGCCCACCGAGACCAGCGAGGAGGCCGAGGGCTACCGTGTGCGTGCCGTCGAAGCGGCGGCCGTGGAAGCCGGGATCTCGCGACAGTACGTGGCCATTGCGCTGGCCGAACTGCGCGCCAACTCGGCATCCGGTCGTCAGGTCACGCCCGTGTCGGCACGTGCCGATCGCCGCATGACGCTGCTCATGGGTACGGCCGACCGCGCACTGTCGGTGTCGCGCGTCATTCCTGCATCGCCAAAGGACACGCTGCAGGCGCTGGGCGCGGTGTTCACGTCGAACCCGCGCAACTTCACCGTGCAGGACACCATCAATGGCCACCCGCTCGACGGCGGCATTCTGCGCTTCCGCGTACCGCGCATGATGGAGGCGTACAGCAACCCCATGGTGGCGTTCTCCCGTGAGAACCAGTTGCGCTACCGGCTCGAGCAGATCGAACTGTTTGATCTCAATGTGACGCTGCAGGCGCGCGGCGACGCACGCAGGCCGGCCTGCGAGGTGGTCATCACCGGCGACCTCCGTGAAGGACTGCGCCGCAATATCACGTGGGACCTGTCCATGATGGGCGGCGCCAGTACGTTGGCCTTTGCCGGTGCCACCAAGGCGCTTGGAGTCATGCTTGGTGTTGGCGCGCTAACGGCTGCACCGTTGGCCGGTGCAGCCGGCGTGGCCATGCTGGCGGCTGGTGGCACGGCCATGTGGTATCGCTGGCTGTTTCGAAAGGCGCTCGCCAAGGCCATCGACGAGCTCAACGAACTGCTGGCCGAGGTGGAGCGTCATCTCAACCAGCGCACGCTCTTCAGCGCCGAGGGGGCGTTGGGTATGGGGCGTTCGCTGACTGACGAGAGCGACGCGGGACGCTGAGTTCGAGCGGCCCCGGTACATACGCCCGGGCCGTGGCGTCGTAGGGCCAGGCGCGCAGAGCGAGTGCGCTGGCACTGGCCTCAATGACCGTGACCGCGCTGGGCCGATGACCGCGCATGCGGTTGGACAGGGTGTTGGCCGTGCTGGCCACAAACTGTCCGGTTGCGCGGGTGACGAGCTCGAGCCGCTCCTCGTGGTCATGGCCGGAGCAGACGACGTCCACGTCGAGAGCGGCGAGCGCGTCGAGCTGCACCTGTGGGCGTGCGAGGCCCCAGCGCTTCGACAGCCGTCCCTTCACGACGTTGTGATGGACCACGGCAATGCGCAAACTGTCAGGCGGCGCACCCGCCAACTTGCGGCGCGCCACGTCGATCTGCGCTTGGGTAAGGCCACCCTTCACGCGCCAGTCGCGCGGGTACCACGTGAGCGCGGCTGGCAGCATGCCCAGCGAGGAATTGAGTCCCACGAGCGACACGCCAGGCAGATGCAGCGCCGGTTCCAGCTCAGTGTTGACGTGCTCACGATAGCGCGCATGCAGTGTCTGTGCCTCGCCCCAGCCGAACGGCGCATGCCACCAGGCCGTGTCGTGATTGCCGGGCACCACCATGAGAGGGGCACAGGCGGCAAAGCGGTCGAGCCACACGCGCGCTTCGCGGAACTCGTGCACGCGGGCGCGCTGCGAAACGTCACCCGACATGACAATCGCATCCCAGCGCGTACCGCGCGCGAGATCGAGCGCCGCCTCCACATGCGCCGCCACGAAGGGCCGTCCGCAGTGGAGGTCGGAGCAATGCAGGACGCGCACGGTTCGGTGTGCGACGTCTGCCTGATCTGGCTCTGACGAACCTGAATCAGCCAAGCTTGGATCAGCCAAGCTTGGCGATGACGGCGTTGGTGAATTCGTCGGTCGACGCGGTGCCGCCGAGGTCGCGCGTGAGCACCTGGCCCTCGCGAATGGTGGTTTCGAAAGCCGTGCGAATGCGCTTGGCGCGCTCCCAGTCACCCATGTGCTCGAGCATCATGCAGGCGGCGAGTACCAACGCGCCGGGGTTGGCGATGTTCTTGCCCGCGATGTCGGGCGCCGTGCCGTGCACCGCCTCGAAGATGGCGGCGTTCTTTCCGATGTTGGCGCCAGGCGCGAGGCCTAGGCCACCCACAAGACCCGAGATTTCGTCGGAGAGGATGTCACCAAACAGATTGGTGGTGACCACGACGTCGAACTGCTCGGGACGCATGACGAGATGCATGGCCATGGCGTCGATGATACGCTCCTCGAACTGCACACGACCCGCGTACTCGGCGGCCACCATGCGGCCGACATCGAGGAAGAGGCCCTGCGAGAACTTGAGGATGTTGGCCTTGTGCACCAGCGTGACCTTTTCGCGGCCGTGCGCCAGGGCGTATTCGAAGGCATAGCGCACAATCCGCTCCGAGCCTTCACGCGTGATGATGGCTACCGACTCGGCCGCTGCCTTGGGGTCGTCACCAATGCGCACGTAATGCTCGACGCCGATGTAGAGCCCCTCGGTGTTTTCGCGAACGAGCACGATGTCGATGTTGTCGAAACGGCCCGGCACGATGGTGTAGGCCGGCCGCACATTGGCGTAGAGGTCGAAGGTCTTGCGCAGCGCCACGTTGATGGAGCGGAAACCTTCGCCCACCGGCGTCTCCAGCGGCCCCTTGAGCGCGAGGCGGGTGCGCTTGATGGAATCAAGCGTGGCCTCGGGGATGGGATCGTTCCAGCGCGCCACGCCGGCCATGCCGGCCACCTGGCGGTCCCACTCGATGTCGGCGCCGGCCGCGGCGAGGATGCGAACGGTGGCGTCGGCGATGGACGGGCCAATGCCATCGCCAGGGATGAGGGTGACGGGAGTAGCCATGGCGTGCGGGGAGCGTCGTGGTGGCGTATGAGCACGGGACGGCCTGCATGGCTGCCCCGGATAGTGGTCAGTCCTGAAAGATACCCTGCTGCTCACGTGGCAGGACACCCGTTCCGGGGCATCCAGGGGACATCAACGTCCGGGATTCCCGCGGCGTAGCAGAGGCGTACCCGAGGCGTATGCCAAAAAACACGGACGCGGCGCATTGACAACCCGGTGTCCCGACGCGCAATTGGGCACACCTTCCCACCTCTCCACCCCACCCGCGTGACTCGACTGACCAACGTCCTCCCCTGGGTCGGCGTCTCGGCTGTTGGTGCCGGCGCCCTCGCCTACGTGGCGATCAACCGAGGCGAAACCATCTCTGCGGCCTGGCTGCTGACGGCCGCCATCTGCATCTACCTGATCGGCTATCGGTTCTACAGCCGCATCATCTCCCACGACATTTTCGGGCTCGATGCGAACCGGGCCACACCGGCCGAACGGCTGGAAGACGGCCGCGACTACGTGCCCACCAACAAGTGGGTGACCTTCGGGCATCACTTTGCCGCCATTGCCGGCCCCGGACCGCTGGTGGGCCCCACACTGGCCGCGCAGTTCGGCTTCCTGCCCGGCGCGCTCTGGATCGTGGTCGGTGTGGTGCTTGGTGGCGCGGTGCAGGACTTCGTCATTCTCTGCGCGTCCATCCGCCGTGATGGCAAGTCGCTGGGGCAGATGGCCAAGGAAGAAATCGGGACAGTTGCCGGTGCCACCGCGTTGATCGCGGTGCTGGGCATCATGATCATCCTGATTTCCGTGCTGGCACTGGTGGTGGTGAACGCGCTGCGCGACAGCCCCTGGGGCACGGTGACGATTCTGCTCACCATTCCCATCGCGCTGTTCATGGGGCTCTACATGCGCTACCTGCGGCCGGGTGCGGTGCTCGAGACCACGGCCATCGGGCTGGTGATGCTCGCGCTGTCGCTGTACGCGGGCAAGTGGGTATCGGAGTCGGCCACATGGGCGCCGGTGTTCACGCTCAGCGGCACGACGCTGGCCTGGGGCATCATGGTGTATGGCTTTGCCGCGTCGGTGCTTCCGGTGTGGCTGCTGCTGGCGCCGCGTGACTATCTGTCGGCGTTCGTGAAGATCGGTGTGGTTCTGGCGCTGGGCATCGGCATCATCGTGGTGTTGCCACCGCTCGAGATGCCGGCCGTCACCAAGTTCATCGACGGTACCGGGCCGGTGTTCGCGGGCAAGCTCTTCCCGTTCTGTTTCGTGACCATCGCCTGCGGCGCCATCTCGGGCTTCCACGCGCTGATCTCGTCGGGTACGACGCCCAAGATCATCCGCCGCGAACCCGATGCACGCCTCATTGGCTACGGCAGTATGCTCACCGAGTCGCTGGTGGCCATCATGGCCCTCGTGGCGGCCTGCGTGCTGACGCCGGGCATCTACTTCGCGATCAACTCACCGGTGTCGGTCATTGGCGCCACGGCGGTGTCTGCGGCGGACACGATCAACAGTTGGGCCTTGTTCAAGCCCATCACGGCGGCCGAGCTGGAGTTGCTGGCGCAGCAGGTGGGCGAGAACTCCCTGCTCTCGCGCACGGGCGGCGCGCCCAGTCTCGCGGTGGGCATGGCCCATCTCTTCTCGCAGGCCCTGGGCGGCGAGGGGGCGATGGCGCTCTGGTACCACTTCGCCATCATGTTCGAGGCGCTGTTCATTCTCACCACGCTCGATGCCGGCACCCGGGTCGGTCGCTTCATGCTTCAGGACCTGCTGGGCAACGTGTACAAGCCGCTGGGCCGCGTGTCCTGGTATCCGGCGGTGCTGTTCACGAGTGCGATCTTCGTGGCCATGTGGGGTTACTTCCTGTACCAGGGTGTGACGGACCCGCTGGGCGGCATCAACTCGCTGTGGCCGCTGTTCGGTATCTCGAACCAGTTGCTGGCCACGGTGGCGCTCTGTGTGGGCACGACCATCATCATCAAGATGGGCAAGGCCAAGTACGCCTTCGTGACCATCATTCCGCTGGTGTGGCTGGTCATCGTGACGGCGTCGGCTGGCCTGCTCAAGATCTTCAGCAGCGACCCGAAGCTGGGCTTCCTGTCGCACGCGGCCATGCTGAAGGAGCAGATTGCCACCAACACACTGCCGGCCAACATCAAGACGGTGGAAGCGGCGCAGCGCATGATCTTCAACGACAACCTGGACGCGGGTGTAGCGGCGTTCTTCCTCGTGGCGGTGGTGGTCATTCTGGGCGCGTCCATTCGCGAGTGGCTGGCCGTGATCAACGGCCGCAAGGCGGCCGTGTCCAGCGAAGTGCCGTTCCAGCAGACACAGCTCACGGGAGCCTGAGTCATGCGCCGTGAACCCGTTTCCTTCACGGCGGCTTCGACCCGCCAGACCGCGCTCTTCGGAGCGCGGTCCTGGCGGCGCACGCTTGCGCAGCTGGTGGCGCTGGTGCGCCGCCTGATCGGCGTGCCAGATTACGAGACGTATCTGGCGCATATGCATCGCAAGTACCCGGGGTGCACACCACTCGACCCGGAAACGTTCGAGCAGGAGCGTCTCACGGCACGTTATCGCAGCGCAGGCACGCGCTGCTGTTGACCGGTCTTTCCGATCGTCCTCTCCCCCACGCGTCCCATGCGTTCTTCCCTGTCCAGCGCGGCGTTCCGTAACGCCGCGCTTGCTGTTTGTACGGCCCTGCTTGTCACGCCTGAGGCTCAGGCCCAGCAGGCCAGCCCCGCGGTGAACGCGACCTCGTTTGACTTCACGATCGCCAACATCATGCGCGGTCCTGAGCACTATGGACGCGAGCCGCAAAACGTACGCTGGCATGCCAACGGGCAGTGGCTGTACTTCCAGTGGGCGCCGGCCGGCAGCGCGTGGAACGCCCCCACGGCCACGTATCGCGTGCGCGCGGCAGCGGGTGCGCTGCCAGAGCGGGTGAGCGAGGCGCATGTCGACTCGGTGGCCGTACTGCTGGCCGACGGGGTGCTCAACCGGGCGGGAACACAGCGCCTGGTGAACAGTGGCGGCGACCTTTTTCTGGTGGGCCAGCGCGATCTGCGCGTGAAGGCGCTGACGCGCACGGTGGCCGTGGAAAGCAATGCGCGTTTCACCGCCGATGAACAGGGCGTGCTGTTTGTGCAGGGTGGCAATGCGTATCGCGTGGACTTGGCCAGCGGCTCGGTGGAGCAACTGACCGACATTCGCAGCGGCCCGGCGCCTCGTGACGCGGAGCGCACCACTGGCATGCGCGGTGCCCTCGAGCGGCAGCAACGGCAGTTGCTTGACGTCATTCGCGATCAGGACCTGCAGGACTCGCTGCAGCGTGTGAATCGCGACGCACAGCGGGCCCTGCGGCTGCCTGTTGTTTACTTGCCCGCCGGCGAACGCCTGGTGAGCCTCAACGTGTCCCCGTCGGCGCGCACGGCGGTGGTGATTACGGCTAGTGGTGGTGGCTTTGGTGGTCCGGCCGGTGCTGGCGCTGCGGCAGGCGGCGCGGGTCAGGCCCGCACCACGCAGGTGCCCAACTACGTGACCGGCAGCGGCTTCACGGAGGAAATTCCGAGTCGCCCCAAGGTGGGCGATGCCACGGGCCGCTCGCGGGCCTGGCGCCTGGTGCTGGCCACGGGGGCGCTGCAGCCGCTCTGGGTCATCAATGGCGACAGCACGCGCATGTCCTCACAGGTGCGCTTCGTGGACTGGGCCAGCGACGGCAGCGCCGCCATGCTGGCCGCCTTCACCCCCGACAACAAGTGGCGCTACCTGAGCACGGTGGGCGACACGGGCCGTGTGCGCATTGTGGAGGCCCTCAACGACACGGCCTGGGTGGGCGGCCCCTGCGGCGGCTGCATGGGCATTCTGCCCAACGGCCAGGTGTATTTCGCCAGCGAGGCCAGCGGCTATGCGCATCTCTACCGCGCCGATCGTGATGGCGCAAACAAGACGGCACTCACCAGTGGCAACTGGGAGGTGGAGCGGGCCGAGCTGAGCGCCGACGGCAAGACCTTTCTGCTGCACACGAGTGAAGAGTCGCCCTTTGTGCGGCATGCCTATCGCATGCCCGTGGCGGGTGGCGCGCGCACGAAGCTCACGCGCGAACATGGTGGGCACAGCATTGTCCTGAGCCCTGATGGCAAGCGTTTCGCCGACGTGTACTCGGCCAGCAATCTGCCGCCCGAGCTGTATGTGATGGCCGCTGATGGCAGTGGCGCCACACGCCTCACCACGTCTACCTCAGTGGCGTTTCGCTCGCGCAACTGGATCAAGCCGGCCATTGTGAGAATCCCGGCCAGCGATGGCATCGAGGTGCCGGCGCGCATCTACCGCCCCGAGGACCTGGGGGCGAAGCCGAACGGCGCGGCGGTGATCTTTGTGCACGGGGCCGGCTATCTGCACAACGTGCACGATTTCTGGAGCAGCTACGCACGCGAGTACATGTTCAACCAGTTGCTGGCGAGTCGTGGTTATGTCGTGCTGGACATCGACTACCGCGCGAGTGCGGGCTACGGTCGCGACTGGCGCACGGCCATCTACCGCTGGATGGGTGGACGTGATCTGCAGGATCATGTGGATGCGTCGGCCTGGCTGGGCCGCACGTACAACATCGATCCGGAGCGCATTGGTTTGTACGGCGGCAGCTATGGTGGCTTCATGACGCTGATGGCGCTGTTCACGGCGCCCAAGTCGTTCGGCGCCGGCGCCGCGCTGCGCAGTGTGACCGACTGGGCGCACTACAACCAGGGCTACACGTCCAACATTCTCAATTTGCCGCAGACGGACACGCTGGCGTATCGCCGCTCGTCACCCATGTTCTTTGCCGAGGGCCTCGAGGATCCGCTGCTCATGGCGCACGGCATGGTGGACACCAACGTGCACTTCCAGGACATCGTGCGACTGTCACAGCGTCTCATCGAACTGGGCAAGACCAACTGGGAGCTGGCCGTGTACCCGGTGGAGGATCACGGCTTCACGCGTCCCGACTCGTGGACGGACGAATACCGCCGGATCTTCGAGCTGTTCGAGCGGACCATCGGTCAGCCGCGCGGCGGACGGTAACTCACGATGACAGTGCGGTGGGTGCGGGCATGAGACGCGGCGAGGGTACGCCGGAATTTCCGGGCCAAGTGGCAGCCGAGTGGCGTAGCCGTCAGGCCTGGGTGCTGTCTCAGCAGCTGCGTGTGGCCGCCGTGCCTGCGCCCACGGGTCAGGAGCAACAGCGTGCAGACCTGATGCGCGAGCTGCTACGCGCGGCGCTTCCGCAGCGTGATGCCGGTGTGGTGACGCGTGATGACGCCGGCAATGTGGTGCTGTCCATTACCCCGGCCTTGCCGGCCGCAGCGCGTGCTCCGTCGCTGGTGTGCATGGCGCATCTCGACACGGTGTTTGATGCGGCCGTGTCGCACGACCCGGAGGTGGACGGATCGGTGGTGCGCTGCCCCGGCATTGGCGACAATGGCCGCGGCCTCGCGGCGCTGCTGGTGTTGGCGCACACGTTTTCGCAGTCCGCGGTGCGCGCGCGTCTGGCGCGGCCACTGCATCTGGTGGCGACGGTGGGCGAGGAAGGCGAAGGCAACCTGCGTGGCGCGCGCGCGTGGTTTGATGCCGCGGAGAGTGCGGGCGCACGTCCGGCCATGGCCCTGGCCATCGATGGACCGGGCGACGAAAGCATTGTGCATCACGGCGTGGGCAGCTCGCGCTTGAGAGTGGTACTGCGCGGCGCGGGTGGACACAGCTGGCTGCACGCGGGGGCGCCCAACCCATTGGTGGCGCTGAGCCGGTTGGTGGCGCGCGCCGAGGCCCTGAGCGAGCCCCTGACTCGGCGTGTGGTAGTGACCGCAGCGCGCATGCAGGGAGGCGAGGGGCTTACGAGTGTACCGCGCGAGGCCTGGGTGGATTTTGATGTGCGCAGCACCGACGCTTCGCGTCTGGCCGCCACGCGGCGTGCGCTGGTGCAGCTGGCACATGGCGTGGCGCAGGAGGCGAGTGATGCCGGTGTGCACAGCGCCGCGGCGCGCGGACTCGATGTGCAGATCGTAGCACTGGGTGAGCGCCCGGCCGGTGCGCTGGACGTGGCCCATCCGCTGGTGCAGCGCGCCGTTCAGATCACCGAGTTGCTGGGCCGGGCGCCGCGTTCGGGCATGGCCTCCACCGATGCCAATGTGCCGCTCGCGCGCGGCATTCCGGCCATCGCGTTGGGTGCAGGCGGGCGCGGTGGCGGCGCGCACACGCGCGAGGAGTGGTACGACGACCACGACGCGTCGGTGGGGTTGGAGCGGGTGCTGCGGGTGGTGTGGGACGCGAGCGTGAAAGACTTCGGCGGTGCGTGATATTCGTGTCGGACGCGCTATTTGCGTCGATTGGTTGACGGGTCTCGTCCAACGCAGCCCATCGCGTTCACCAGGGCAGCTGGGAGTACGGCGCGGGCAGCCACTGCAACGAGTGCGGGCTCATCATCACGATCGGTGAAGGCCACGAGCTCACAGGTTCTCGCGTTCCAGCTGCTTGGTGAAATTCCGCCGGGCAAGGAAACCGGAACAGGTGCACCCTGCGAAGGATGTACCCACCACCGCGACGTGCCGCGATCGGAAACTCCCGACAAGACCAAACCATTGGAGAGCGGCGCTCCACGGAGCGGGAATCGGATCTCTCCCGCGCGGGACGTGATGCGCTCGCGCCCCTTGGCATTGGTTTCGATTCGTTGCAGAGAGTCCACCACGGCCGCAATGGCCATCGGCGGCGCGAGTGATCGCCGCAGCCTGCCATCGACTCCGTATTCGAGCAGCTGGTACGGCCCCTTCCGCACATAGAGCAGCGTGTTCTGCGCGGTGCGTGCAAGAGTTCCGGTTCCCGTCATGATTAGTCTGGTCCGGTCGACGGCGAAGGCGACCTCACCGAACGAACGTTTGTGCGCACCCACGGCGTCAAACACGTGAATGGCCCTGTTCGCGAACGCCGCCTGTCGCGTGACACCAAGCACCACAAGCGCCGTGTCGCCAATGGCCACGATGTCATCGACAATTGCCAAGGGAAGGGCGAGGCGAAAACGTCGGATGAAGGTTCCATCCCGAGAATACGCGGACACATCCCGCAGGATGAAGTCGTAGATCCAGACCGTGTTCTCTGCGAGTGCCACGCGGTATGGTTGCAGCACATCGCCGGGCCCACTGCCCTTGGCGGTCAGGGACCAGCTGAGCCTGCCATCGGGTGCGATGTAGTGCACCGCGGGCTCAGTTAGATCGGCCACAATGGTGGCCCCGTCGTTCGCAACATCTGCCGAGATGGGCGTGGACAAGATCAGATCCGGCGCCAGACGACGCGGCGGCTGCGCCTGCGACTTGACCGCTGTGACTCCCATAACACACAACAGGGCTATCGTCGCGCTCGTGAACCTCATCGTTCCCCCATGCAGGTACGCCACACGTCGCCTTCCATGGAGGGTTGCCTATTCGGTAAGCCGAAGGCGCGCAACTTGGAATAATCCGTCGCCTGTGGCCAACCCGAAGTATACTCGACCCCTTCCCACACCGACTATACGAGCGTTGGGTGGGGCGCCCGTCACCAGGCGTGGCTCTCCACTCTTGGGGATCAACTGGTAGCGTCGAACACCATTGGCATCTGCCGTTCCTTCGATGAGCGCGTCACCCGAATCAAGACACCACGCACCGTCACGCTCAAAGACCGGCATGTAGCGCGGCCATGTCGGATACTCGTCCGGCGAGAAGAACTGAGCGTTTTCAATGCCCTGGGACGCCTCAATGGCCCGACGTTTTTCGGCAGCGGAGACTGGGACTCGTTGAGCAAGCGGGACCTTTACGGCAGATGGCTTCCCCCCAAACCACCAGTGAACGGTCCCATACGCAGGTGATGCCTGCAACGCGCGCCCGTCGCCACAAACCGCAAGAGCGTCCGGGAAGTCGAGCAGACTGGTGAGCTGGTAATACGATGTGACCCCAGCGATAGTCTTGACCACCATGTTGGACGGAGTGAATGCACCACGCGCAGTGAGTACCGCGTGGGGTCTCGCTTTTTGCGGCGACCAAGCCATCAACTCCACAGAATCAGCACTAAACGGGCTCAACTTTCCTGCGTTTATTGGTCCCCTTCGTAGCGTCGATTCCTTGGCGCGCAAACCATAGACGACGCCGGCCCGATCAATGGCGAGTGGGAAGATGAACGTCTCATGCCATCGCATGTCACCACGTGCTGTTGATTGGTGAACATGCGTACCAACCAGGAGCAGTACGCGGCGTTGCACACTGTCATAGATCAACGTCGAATCGGCCCTACCAGCCACGAGCCCGGATATTGTCTGAATCTCGTTGGGCCCGAACCCTTTTCGTAGTAGTGCCCGACCAGTTGAACCCGGGCCTTCCAGCAACACAAGCTCCCTCTCCAAGCGATCGCCGACGAGGACGGTACCATCAGAGAGTTCGCGAACCCCAGCAATCGAACTAAACTCCCGTTGGTAAACAGCGTCTCTCACCAGCTTCCTGATCGGCGATTGAGCGCCCAACAAAGCTGGGACACCGAGGAGGGCCAAAGCCCATCGAGTTGACCGATGTGACACACTCATCTGACAGAGGAGTTGGCGGAGCCAGGTGCAGTGGTTCCTACCGGTGCCTGTAGAATCGAGTCAAGTTGCCTCTCCGTTGGGGGACCGGAAAGTCGGAATCCGTTCACAAGAACGGTTGGCGTAGCCCTGACACCAATTGACTGCCCAAAGGCTATGTCCTTCTCGACGATGGTGTCAGTGCCCATGACGCACTGTCTGAAACTCGCAGAATCAAGGACACCAGCTCGGTTGGCAAAGCTCTCCCAGCTGATTAGCCCAATAGAGTCCTGCGAGGAATAGAGTGCGTTCATCATGCGTTCTTTCGCATCGCGATTCTGTGAGCACTGATACGCGTTGGCGGCTTGCTTGGCAAATCGATGAGACGCCAGCGGAAAGTGCAGGATTGAGAGCGATGCGCCACCTTCACGCTGCTTCAACCGCTCGGTCAGCCTCTCATGGAGCGTCCTGCAGAACGGACATTCGAAGTCCGTGATGACCACAAACTGTATAGGTGAGCCAGGATCGCCGATTACAGGTTCCTTGGCTGCTGCATACTCCCAGTCTTCAACAGGAAGCTTCTCCGCAACGACCGAAGACTCTACGGGCGGCTCAGGGCTACTGCCGACCATCCGCACCGTTACCGCAACTGCAGCAAGGCCCAACAGTACGTTTACCACGGAATCCAGCCGCTTCCCCATGACGATCTCCAGAAGATTGATTGAATGCGAAACTTGCTGCGCCCACCGACACAGTCTGCCGTGTGGGCGCAGCAGATTGTCCAACTACTCAGGTGTCGCCGCCCGAGCAAACGATAAATGCGTTTCGGCAGCTCGGCACGCCCACCGCACAGCCAGGCAACATACCAGAGCAGCCAATGCTTGCACAGTCGAAGCCGTCCGTTGGACACTCGGACCAGCCGGTGCACGTTGAGCAGATCGAGGAACTCGTTGCCTCAACTGCTCTTCCTTCGGTCGTCCCCGCACCAATTGCGAGGACTGCTACTGCGGCCAGCCTGAACAGACGTTGCATAGAGTTGACTCTCCCCAATCGGGTGTACTTCCCACTGTCTCGCATCCACGAATCAGTGGCCCAGCACTGGGGGCACACTTTACCCCCCCCCCGAAAAACTGTCAAGACCCTTCAAAGTTCTTTGGCAAGCTCTTCAATACACCTCGAACGCCGGCACACTCGCCGCCGTAACGAAGAACTGCGCACGCCCGCCCGCCGTCGGATGCGCACGCCGATACTTCTCCCGCCAGCGCGACACAAAACGCGCGCACTCGGCCTCGGGCACCAAGGCCCACACACTGCCGCCAAAACCCGCGCCAAACGCACTGGCTGCGTGCGCGCCGAGCTCGCGCGCGTAGCGCTGCAAGTGCACGGTCTCGGCCACCTGATTCTCCAACGCGCGCTCGGCACCGGCCTGCGAGCGATCGACGAGCCGGCCGAACGTCTCGAGATCATGCGCCGCCAAGGCATCCGCGGCGCCCGGTACGTAGTGCCAGGTCTCGTCAAAGAATTGCTCGAGCCGCGAGACGAGATGCCGCTCGGGAAACTCGGTTGTGGCCGCACGCCTTGCAGCGTCCACCAGGGCCGACGGCAACTCGGGCTGCAGCGTGAACGGATCGCGTCCTTCGGCGCGCCACGCCGCCTCAAAGGCCTGTCGCAGGACTTGCGCTTCGCTGCTGCCAACCGGCCGTGCCACATTCCACGCGCGCACGAGATGCTGTGCGGTGCGTGCCGCACGATTGTAGCGTTCCCGTGCCGCACCCGTCTTGGCCGCCACCACGCCACTCACGGCAATCACGAAACGCAGGTCAGACGGCAGCGGCACTTCGCGCTCATACTGCACGGGCGCCCAGGCAAACACCCGCAGCGCATCGGGCGCGCTTCAGAGAATGGCGGTCTGATCCTGCGCGCCGCCCATGGTGCCCACGCCACGCTCGCCTGCCAGATCACCAAATTCGTGGCCGTTCTCGATGGCCCCGATGTAGCCCGCCAGCGCCTCGCGCGTGGCCATTACCGTGCGCCACGCCTCCGTGTCGGGCAACTCCGACAGGCCGGACAGGGCCAGCGTGAGGCCCACGGTGAGCGCACTCGAGCTGGACACTCCGGCCGCGGGCGGCAGGTTGCTGGCCAGGCCCACTTCGGCGAAGCACAGCTGCGCGGCGGTAGAGTGCATTCGACCGACGAGGGTATGACCACGCGACCGGCGCAGTAGGGATAGAGCGGGTGGTGTGGCTGACGTTGGCGCTCGCTGGCGGTCGGGGTGTGAACATATCGGCGTCAACGGCTCAGTAGCTGCTCCTGATCAGTTTTTTCAAGTCGGAAATGCTCATGCTGCCTTCAACCAGCTTGCCGTTGATGAGGAACGTCGGTGTTCCACGGACTCCAAGCCTTTGTGTCGCAGAAGAATCTTTCGAAACCGCCGACTCCGCCCACGTGCTCGACAAGCACTGCCGGAATTGCAAGGTATCGGTTACACCAAGCTTTGCGGCGAGACCCACCGCGCCTTCCGATGGCATAGCGCCACCGCTCTCAAATAGCGCGTCGTGGACAGCAACTGCGATTCCAGCCCTGTCAGCGCAGACGGTGGCAATGGCAGCGGCCCTCGATTCAGGACGAAGCAGAGCGCTTCTGTAAACGAAGCGCAGTTTCGATCCCATCTCGTCGCGTGCTTGACGAAGGATTGGCGCCATCTGCTTGCAGTACGTGCAGGCGTAGTCAGAAAACTCAACTAGCGTGACAGGTGCGTTCTCGGGCCCGACAGAGAATGAGTCCTCGGTATACTCATGCCAGTTTGGCGCACTGCTGTTGAGGGTCCGAGTTGTTGCGGTCGGACTCAAGAGTGCGCGGAGTCTCTGTGCACCTAGAATCAAACCGAGTACGACAAGAAGTCCCGTCGCCCAGTCTACGACCCGGGAGAGTTTTGGCGACCAATGGTTCATGTGCAAATCTCTGAACGGAGATTGAGAGTGGAGTAGACTGCCGGGGAGGCAACCACGCCTCCCCGACAGGCATCCGGATCAGGTCTGGTGGTACTCGGAGCAACTGCCGGTGCCGCCAAGCGGCAAATCTTCTCCAATGCAGTAGGCGCAAATGCTGGTAAATTCACACTGAAGATTGCGCCGACAGGACTTTGGCTCGCAAGTTTGCACTCCAGCGGCCCGTGCTTCAGGAACCGGTCCACTGATAGCCACGACGGCAAGGGCCGAACACGCTAGGAAGAATCTCTTCATCGTCGAACCTCCATGGATTGAGCGCTGCTGACGCCGATGTGCGTCATGCGCCATCTTGCGACCGTCAGTAACACTTCAGCTATGCCAAGTCTTGCCAGTTTCGACGAAATCCAGACAGTTAGTGGGTTCGACGTGCTGTAAGATCAATATCGTTGCTAAACCTTATGTAGCTGCTCATTCTCAACCTTGGGAGCGCCATGAAAGCATCCACCTTTGTCGTCATCGCATCGTTGATCCTGCAACCGTTGATGCATGCAGCGCGGTCGCAATCAGCAGTAGCGCCTGGGAACAGAGGGCGCACTGTGCAACGCTGGATCGTCGACACTGCTCCGACGTTGGAAGTTCGAATGAAAGACACGCTGAACTTCTCGCTTATCGTTGGCCTATCGCTCCTTCCTGACGGTGGCATCGTGATTGCAAGCGACATCGCGAACAACCTGCAGTACTTCAACAGGAATGGGACGTACGTGCGCAGCGTTGGGCGGATGGGTCGCGGTCCAGGCGAGTTTCAGGGCATTGGGTCCTTCCATCGATTCGGCGACTCCCTTGCCGTAGTCGATTTGCAGGGTGTGTTCCAGTTTTTTGCGGTAACTGGGAAGTACATACGCACCGCGCCCCCGTTGATAAATAAGTCCCGCACGCTTGGGTTCTTCGCCGATGGACGTCTGATCGCGGGATCGCTGGACTACACGGGCCTGGAGACGGGCAAGTGGCGACAAGCCACGGAACTCCTGCAGGTTTGGCGAGGTAGCGACGCAAGAACCCTTGGCCGTTTCCCCAGCGTCTTGGCATACCGAGGCAAGGAAGGGAGCGTGAAAGGCAACGTCTACTCACCGCGAAACCGCGTTGCCGTACTTGCCAATCACTTCTGCGCGGGGTTCGCGGGGAGTACAAGTATCAAGTGCTACGACGCGGGAGGCCGTGACCGCGCGTCAATTCGTCTACGCGGACGCGCAGACGTAGCCGTGACGAAAGCAGATGAAGAGGCCTATTTTCAGGACATCTACGACGCCAATGTCGGCGAGCCTAAGGCCAAACTTGATGCGCAGGAACGCGCCGCCAGAGCGCGGGTGACTTTTGCCACGTCCATGGGCTATTTCGGAGACCTCATCGCTTCCCGGGACAATTCACTCTGGGTTGGTCCACCGAGCAATAAGGATGGCCGCCCCTTCGCACAGAACGCCTTGCCGGACAAACCAACGCAATGGGACATTTACGACCTCAGCGGAAATGCGCTCGCCGTCGTGGAACTCCCGGCACGTTTCCGCTTGATGGAGGCCGGGGAAAACTATGTCGCGGGCGTGACCGCCGATCACGACGGTCTCGAAGTCGTCCGTGTACTCCGCCTGACAAAGAAGTAGGTGATCACGATCGCTGCACAGCTCATGAATCCGGCTTCATCCAGAAAAGGATAGCGCCACAGAATGGATTACCAAGAAACTCACTCGGCACCTCAGCGGGGAACGAGTACACTTCAATTCCGCGAAGCCGTCGTGGGTCCATGAATGCATCGAGATCTTTGGTTTTCGCGAGTAGTGGTCGACCATCGACGTATACACTCGGCTCGCAAGTCCCGCGTCCGAACCTGGTTCGAATAGTCGCCCGCACCATACTAGTGCGGTCAACCTCTACCCCAGGCAGACGATCGAACAGATCGGCAACATGGAACGCTCGTATAGCCTCAATTTGAGACTCATCGAGAAACACCCCCCTACTCGTTGTCGCCCGTCGCTGCTCGAATCCAGCAAATGTTCGTGAGCTGCGGACGCGAACCGCCGCCAGCATAGATGTAGGTTTGCCCATCCTCACTTGAACGACCATGGAGTCGCTTGGCAGCACATCGACCACCATGCTCACAGGTAGGTAGCCGATGCTACGAGCGTGAAGATTCGTCGAGCCGAGTGGCACTAGGTGTATGGCGAATAGCCCGCTGGCGTCACTGCGACCAACGGCCGGCGCGGAAGCGACGCGGACCTCGCCGTGTGCAACTGGGTTACCCACATTGTCGATGAGTTTTCCTCGGAGAACCGCAACACACGCTGTACCGCATGCAGCCTGGCCACTGGCCGACGACGCCAAACGACTGTTGAGATAAATTTGGCGCACGAAAAGACGGTCCGGGTGGGCTTCGAATGCAATGGAATCCCTCTGACCGTTGCGTCGCTGAAACTCGACCGTGAAGCCGCCGGCAATTGGAAGGCCGCACAGGGCGAAGCTCCCTTCGGTCCCCATCAGAGCGGGAACCACGGTTGTGCGTAGTCCGGGCCCTTGCCCGGCAGTGTCTACGGAACGCCACACGGCTTTGATACTGAGAGAATCTGCTACTGCAATTGCGGCCGGCACGCCGGTAACGCTACCCAGCATGACCGCCTGTTGCTGAGTCGGCGCACTGCCACAGTGCACTTGATAAAGTGCGGCGCTCGACGGAACGGCTAGAACGACAGTTTGCAGCAATGAGCCTGTCAGATCAACGACGGATTGCGCTGCGTGAATCCGCAATAGGTCCAACTTCTGGTGCGTGAATCCGATCCAATACCTCGCTGGCGGAAGGCCGCTATACTCAAATCGACCGCTTGAATCTGAGAGCGTTGAGTATGACCTTGTACGCTCGTAGTCGGGCACGAGAACAACACGCGCTCCGGCCAGTGGCTTGTCGAGTACGCTGTCCCACACCACACCTCGGATCGTCCCGCGATCCTTAGATGCCACCTCGTGGGGCGAAGTAACGGCTCGAATGCCTTTGACAACGCGTACATGCTCGTAAAGCGAGTGCTGGTACGTGCCTGCAGTCGACACGAGCATGATGAGTGCGACCACACCAAACAAGCCGTGTTCTTTGCGACCGACTTCTTTGGCTTCCGTGCGTACCATGGCAGTATGCTTCTCGTGAAGCTTCACAAGTTGACACTCCTGTGGTTCGTGCTTCCCGTGGGTCGGTGCCCAATCACTACGTTTGGCGACAGGACTGAAGCAACCGCGAAAGGAGCGTGCGCTTTGGCTGCTGGATCACGCAGTCCAGATTGGACTGTGTGAAGATCGACTGCAGATGGCGGCGTACGCTCCTTTGGTCTGATATGCCTGACCGCTGCAAGGCGTCCTGAACTGACCCGGCGGCATAGACCACATCAAGCAACCGTGCGACTCGCGCAGCCCGCAGGAGACAATTTGGCACAAGGCCGTGACGCGCCAGTAGTCGATTGAGTGCTCGCCGTGACATCGACGCATGTCTTGCAACAGCATCTACCGTCGCAAATGCACTTGGCTGAAGGAAGGTCAGGCGAATTGCCGTCAGTAGTAGCTGGGGTGCGCCGTTCAGCTTCTGAACAAGCTCGTGGGTACAGCAGAACGAAAGGGAGTTTACCTTGGCGGTAGCCAGCAGCCTTGCAATCTCGATACCGCTATCTGTGACGCCCTCCCCGACGACTCCGATGACCAGCTGGTCCGTAAGCAGACGGTTGAGCCGTCCAATGCTTTCAGCTCGTTGATCCACGTAAGCGATCACTGGGACTGATGGAGGAATCTCCGTCGGACAACCGAAGCTCAGATGCACCTCGACGCCGAGATCAACAAGGAATGCTGAGGTCAAATCCCGCTGCCAACGTGCCACACACTCCGGATGACCAGGGTGGCACAATGAAATCCCGTAAGCTGCTAATCGGGCTTGAAGCTGTTCCCAGACATCAAGCCTGCCGAACCAGAGCAGGTCCATAGCGAATCTCCACGAATTGTCGAGCCAAGGCAACCGTGGTCCACGCCAAGCGCGTACGGCAACGGTGGGCACAATTGCTGTTCCAAGTGCGACGATACCCCCCCCCGGAAAACTGTCAAGACCCTTCAAAGTTCTTTGGCAGACTCTTCAATACACCTCAAACGCCGGCACACTGGCCGCTGTAACGAAGAACTGCGCACGTCCGCCCGCCGTCGGATGCGCGCGCCGATACTTCTCACGCCAGCGCGACACAAAACGCGCGCACTCAGCCTCAGGCACGAGCGCCCAAACGCTGCCCCCGAAGCCGGCGCCAAACGCACTGGCCGCGTGCGCGCCCAGCTCACGCGCATAGCGCTGCAAATGAACGGTCTCGGCCACCTGGTTCTCCAACGCGCGCTCTGCACCGGCCTGCGAGCGATCGACGAGACGGCCAAGGGTCTCGAGATCATGCGCCGCCAAGGCATCCGCGGCGCCCGGTACGTAGTGCCAGGTCTCGTCAAAGAATTGCTCAAGCCGCGAGACGAGATGCCGCTCGGGAAACTCGGTTGTGGCCGCGCGCCGTGCAGCGTCCACCAGGGTTGATGGCAATTCGGGCTGCAGCCTGGACGGGTCACGTGCTTCGGCACGCCAGGCCGCTTCGAAGGCCTGGCGCAGGACCTGTGCTTCGCTGCTACCCACCGGACGCGCCGCGTTCCACGCGCGTACGAGATGCTGCGCGGTGCGTGCCGCGCGATTGTATCGTTCCCGTGCGGCGCCTGTCTTGGCGGCCACCACGCCGCTCACGGCAATCACGAAACGCAGATCAGACGGCAGCGGCGCTTCGCGCTCATACTGCACGGGCGCCCAGGCAAACACCCGCAGCGCATCGGGCGCGCTGCAGAGGATGGCCGTCTGATCCTGCGCGCCACCCATGGTGCCCACGCCTCGCTCGCCGGTCAACACACCAAAGTCGTGTCCGTTCTCCACCGACCCTATGTAGCCCGCCAGCAATTCACGAGTTGGCAGCGCTTCACGCCAGAGCTCCGTGTCCGGCAAGTCCGACAAGCCGGAAAGCGCCAGCGTGAGTGCCACGGTAAGTGCGCTGGAACTCGACACACCGGCTGCAGGCGGCAGGTTGCTGGCCAGTGCCACGTCGGAGCCACGGAGCTGAGTACCGAAGTTGCGCAGCAGGCGCGTCGCGACGGTGCGCGGATAGATGGCCCAGGGCACGGAACCGCGATTGCCCGAATCCAGCGCCAGCGCCACCGCTTCACCGCGCCGCGCGTCTCGCAGCACGAGCTGTCGGTCGTCACGAGGCCGCGCAACCAGCACGAGACCACGCTCCACCGTGCAGAGCAGCGAGCGCCCGCCGGCATAGTCGACATGCTTGCCCAGCACCTCGATGCGTCCCGGCGCAAACCATTGCCTGCGCCCGTCCCGCTGCACGCCGGCGTCATCGAGCGCAGCGTGGGCTTCGCTCAAGAGCGCCTCGCAGCCTTCGCGGGCCGCGGCACTCAGTCCCGCGTCATCGAGGGAGTGGCGGAGCAGCACGGGCGTGGTCACGAGAGCACAACCACGTCAGAGCCGCGGCGTGATGTCAGCCAGCGCCTGCTGCACGGCACTCACGTCACTGCGATGCGAAAGGTCCAGCACGCCGCCCTCGAAAGGCATGGCCTGAACGCGCACGCCTTCGGCGATGGCCAATGCCACTGCCTCTGGCAGCTCGAACTCGCCGCGGGTGGAGCGCGGCACACGGCGGCAGGCATCGGCCAGCGCGGGGGTGATGCACCAGAGGTTCATGCCCACCCATCGGAAGCGCGGGTCATCGGCGGCCCACTGGCCACCGGGCTTCTCCACCACGCCGCGCAATGTGCCGTCTGCCTCCACATCGAGCGCAGCAAACGCCTGCACACGATCGGCGGGAATGTTGCCCCATCGCAGCAGGGCGGCGCGATCAAAGGCCACCGTGGCCGCGCCGCCGTATTCTGCCAGCAGACGAAAAGCCTGCACCGGGTAGTAGTTGTCGCTGTTGAGCACGAGAAAGGGCTCGCTGCCCACGCTGTCAGCTGCGATAGCCACGGCATTGGCCGTGCCCAGCGGTTCGGGCTGCACCACAAAGCGCACATGCACACGCGCGCTGCGCACGCCCGTGGTGAAGTGTCTGCGAATGAGATCATGCGACGGGCCGATGACCAGCACCACGTTGGTGATGCCGGCATCGGCCAACGCGCTGATGACATACTCGAGGAAGGGGCGACCCAAGGGTCCCCCAAACGGCATCATGCCCTTGATGCCCGAGGCCGCCACCGCGGCCTGCGACGCATCGAGCGCGGCGGATGGTTCGTCGCGGCGCATGCGACTGCCCTGCCCCGCCGCGAGGATGACCGCTGTTCGGACGACCGCCGTGCGGGTAGGCACGGCCACTACGGCGTGCTGGTGGCCGGCCCCTGCGGCGCCGTGGATGTGCGCCATGCGCCCCGCGTGAAGTCGGGAAACTTGATGGGAGCGCTGCCCTTGCGGATGGATTGTTCGCAAAGCGCGTAGGGCACGCTCCACGCGGCGGCATCGTACACATCGAAGTCGGGCGCCTGTCCTTCGCGCATGCACTGCACGAGGCGATAGGCCATGATGAAGTCCATGCCACCGTGGCCGCCGTTCTTGCGGGCCAGTTCGCCAACTGCCGTCCACAGCGGATGTTCGTACTTGCTCTTGAATTCGGAGAGCGGCGTGAAGCGCTCACCACCCGGCGCGCCATCGATGTACAGGCGCGGCGGATAGTCGTTGAAGACGGCCTTGGATCCCTGGAGATTGTTGAGCCGCGAGTAGGGCCGCGGATTGACCACATCGTGCTGCAGCAGGATTGTGCGACCCTTGGCGGTCTTGATGAGCGACGTGTTCAGGTCGCCCGCCTTGTAGGTCTCGCGCCACTTAGGACTGTCCTTGGGCTCGTGCTGCTCCCGCCACTCACTGAGACCGGCCTCGGGCGAGGACATGCTCACGACATACTCGAACTTGTCGCCGCGATGAATGCCGAGGTACTGCGCGACCGGGCCGAGCCCGTGTGTAGGGTAGAAGTTCGTGTCGCGCTCCGTGTGCGGGAAGCGGCGCCACAGGCCTTCGTCCTTGTTCTCGAACAGCAGCTTGCGCAGATCGTGCAGATACGCCGCTTCAGCATGCAGCAGTGTACCGAATACGCCCTCGCGCACCATGCGCAGCACGGTGAGCTCGCTGTTACCGTAGCAACAGTTCTCCATCATGAGGCAGTGGCGCTTCGTCTTCTCCGACGTTTCCACCAGCTCCCAGGCCTCGTCGGTGGTGAGCGAAATGGGCACTTCACTGCCGCAGTGCTTGCCGGCCTTCATGGCGGCGAGCATGACCGGCGTGTGCCACTGCCACGGCGTGGCGGTGTACACGAAGTCGATGTCGTTCTGCTGCACGAGACGCAGAAAATCGCGCTCGCCGTTGGTGTACACCGGCGGTGCCTTGCGGCCGGCCTTGGTGATCATGTCCACGGCCAACTGCGCCTTTTCCGGCGCGATGTCGGCCAGGGCCGTGATTTCCACGCCTTCGATGGCCAACAGCTCACGCAGCACCGAGCGGCCACGCAGACCCGTGCCGACAATGGCCACGCGCACCACCGCGTGTTTCTCGAAGGGCACACCCAGCATGCTGCCGTTGCCGGCGGGTGTGGGCGCGAAGAGATCCACGCGCCAGTCGGGCGTGCTGGCCAGCACCTGCACAGGTGACGCAGCCAGTGCGGCGGCCGCCGTGGCGGCGCCCGTCAACCACTCGCGGCGCGTGATGCCGTCTTCGCGTGGGGCGCTCATGCGTCGGCCCGGACTTCCGAGTGATCGCCGGCGGTGAGACGCCCCTTCACACCTTCAACGACCACCTGATCGCCGAGGAAGGAGTCGTGCAGTGCCGCATGACTGATGTGCACCTTGTCACCGGCCACCGTGTCGCGCACGGTGGCGTGGCGCACCGTGCTGCCCGCGCCAAGTGAAACATTGGGGCCCAAGGTGGCATGCTCGATGGTGCAGCCGTCTTCGATGTACACCGGCTCCACGATGGTCGCGCCTTCGCCGAGTGTGGCGGGGCGGCGCGCGCGTCCCTTCTCGAGCATCACGCGATTGGTGTCGAGCAGCGTCTCGAGCTGCCCTGCGTCATACCAGCCCTCGACATCCACCACGCGGATCTTCGCGCCCTTGTCGATCATGTACTGGAAGGCGTCGGTGAGATACCACTCGCCCTTGTTGGGCGCGGTCTTGAGCACATGGTCGATGCCTTCCATGAGTAGCTTCCAGTTGCGGATGTAGTAGAGCCCGATGTTGGCGCGCTTGGAGATGGGATCCTTGGGCTTCTCCACGATACGCGTCATGTGGCCGTTCTCGTCGGTGACCACCACACCGAAGCGCTGGTAGTCCTCGACTTCCTTGGTCCAGATGATGCCGTCGTCGGTGGAGTCCTTGATGATGCCAAGGTCCGCGTCGAAGATGGTGTCGACGAAGATGATGAGCACCGGCGCATCGATGTAATCGCGGGCCTTGGCCACGGCGCCGGCGGTGCCATCCTGCACTTCCTGCTCGATGAACACGCTCGGGATGTCGTAGGCCGCGCGCGCGTAGGCCTCGACCTTCTCCTTGAGGTGCCCGGTGATGTACACGACCTGCTCGACATTGCCGAGCTTCTGCACATCGTCCATCACGTAGCTCATCACCGGCCGTCCGGCCACCTTGAGCATGGGCTTGGGGACCACATGGGTGTGCGGGCGCAGACGCGTGCCCTTGCCGGCGAGGGGGATGATGACCTTCATGAGAGTTGTGGGTTGTGAGTCATGGGTCGTGAGTAGCAAACGCTTCCATGGCAAAATGCAGAACGGCGACGCCCGCGGGGAGGGGCGTCGCCGTTTCGATAAGACTTCTGCCGAACTACACGCTCAGGGCGCGCTGGTGCCCTCTCGGCCGTAGCGGTCTTTGAGGCGCACCACGTCGTCCAGCTCCGGGGTGCTCGCCTCGAGCACATCACAGTCGGTGATGGCTTCCATGTAGTGGATGGTGCCCGGCGTGATGCGGAACGACTGCCCGGTGCTGAGCGCCTGATCGCGGAGCTCCGTGTCACCGGGCAACTGCACCCAATACTTCATTTCGCCGCGCAGCAGGTAGACGGTTTCGTCCTTGCGCTCATGGTACTGCACCGACAGGGCCTGACCGGCCTTGATGTGCAGAATCTTGCCGACATAGCGGTCGGTGTGCGCCCAGATGGTCTCATGACCCCAGGGCTTGTCCACGTGCCGCACTTCCACCCGTCCACTCATGCACCACTCCGTCGTGGGGCGGACGCCCTGAAGTTCAGGAGCGTCCGGTTCAGACGCGCACCGTGCCCATGCGACGGCGGAGCAGCGCCAGCTTGCGGCGTACCGAGCCATCCATGACGGTGTCGTCGATGCGCACCACGACGCCGCCGATGATGGACGGATCAACCGCCACGTGGGGCACAACCTGCTTGCCCACCACCGAGGAGAGGCGCTGACCGATCATGGCCACCTCGGCCTCGCCGGCTTCCCGGGCCACTGTCACGCGGGCGTGCACGATCCCCTCGGACGCATCGAGGAGGGTGTCGTACTCGTCGGCAATGACCGGGATGAGCATCTGGCGGCGATTGCGCACCAGCTGCTGCAGGAAGCGCAGGAACAGGCGCGGGACGCGGTCGCCAAGGGCCTTCGTCAGCACCGCCGACTTGGCGTCGGCGGCGATGCGCGGCGACTCGAGGAAGCGCGAGAGCGTGAGATCCTGCTGCAGCGCGTTCGCGACCTGACGGAGCATGCCGCCCCAGCCCTTCGCGTCCTCGGCCTTGCGAGCGAGGACGAGCAGCGCTTCCGCGTAATTGCGCGCGACCGATTCGCCCTGGACGCCGGCCGGCATTAGCGCGCCGCCTTCTTGGCGTCGAGCGACGAGAGGAAGCTCTCGACGATCTTGCGGTTGTTGTCGGAATCGAGGTTCTGCTCGATGACGCGCGAGGCGCCCGCGATGGCGAGGTCGATGGCCTCGCGGCGCAGATCGGCGATGGCCGCGGCCTTCTCGCCGGAGATGGTGCGACGGGCCTGCTCGATCATCTCTTCCTGCTGCTGCTTGGTCTGCGCGAGCAGATCGCTGCGCATCTTCTCGGCCGTCTCACGGCTGGCGGCGATGATGGACTGGGCCTCGTTGCGGGCCGCCTCCAGCTGCGCACGCTGCTGCGCGAGCAGAGCCTCGGACTCGGCGCGATCACGCTTGGCACCTTCGATGGCGTCTTCCAGTGCCTTCTCGCGCGCTTCAACGGCCGCGAAGAGCGGCTTGAAGGCAAAGCGCGACAGCACGAAGAACAGCGCACCGAAAATGATGAGCGTCCAGAACATCAGCCCGGCCTTGGGGTCGAGCAGATTCACAGGGCCACCCGCTTCTGCGGCCAGGGCCGGCGAGGCGGAAAACAGCAGAGCGGCGGCGAGGGCGCCAGCGCGCACGGAATGAGCGATCATGGATGCGTCCACGAAGAGTGAGAGTGCGGACGGAGCGCCGCGGCGGAAAAGCCGGGCGCTCCGCACGCGAACAGATCAGAACGTGATCTTGCTCTGGATCTGGAAGCCGATCACGACGCCGAACAGCGCGGCGCCTTCGATCAGGGCGGCCAGGATGAGCGCGGCCGTCTGGATGCGGCCGGCCGCTTCGGGCTGACGCGCCATGCCTTCCACCGCCGAACCACCGATGCGGCCGATGCCCATGCCGGCACCGATCACGCCGCCGGCGGCGGCAATGCCAGCGCCGATCAGCGCGAGGCCCTTCGGATCCTGCACCACCGGAGCGGCGGCCTGGAGGAGACCCATGATTTCCATCTGAAAACTCCTGAGACGTAGTCGTTGATGTGCTGCACTCCCGACGGACGCTCTGGTCCGCATGACCCGCCAACGGGTTGAACCCAGCGGGATTCACCGGTCGCTCGACCGGCTACGCAACGGCTGACGGGGGAGAACCGGCAGCTGTTGTGCTAAAGCGCGTGTGCTACAGTGTTCAACCGATCAGTTCCGGGTTCTGAGTTCAGGTTTCGTGTCGTGAGTACTCAAGACCCAGAGCTCAAAACTCCCAGCTGCTGTTAGTGGTGTGCCTCGCGAATCTGCCCGATGAACACGCTGGCGAGCAGCGTGAAGATGAAGGCCTGCAGAAACGCGACGAACAGTTCGAGCATGCTGATGGCCGTCGCGATCAGCACCGGCACCGGCGCGATCACGTAGCTCTTGAACGTGAAGATCAGGCCGATGAGCGCGAGCAGCACGATGTGACCGGCCGTCATGTTGGCGAACAGACGCACGGCCAGCGCGAAGGGCTTGGACAGCTTGCCCACCATTTCCACCGGCGACATGACGAAGAACATGATCACGCGCATGGGCAGCGGCAGATCCTTGTTCCAGTAGAAAATCGTGCTCAGGTAGCCGATCCCGTTGGCACGAATGCCGGCCACTTCCACCACGATGGCGGTGATGATGGCCAGCGTGGCCGTCACCGAGATGTTGCCGGTGGCGGTGGCACCCCAGGGCAGCATGCCCAGCAGGTTCATCACGAGGATGAAGAAGAACATCGTGAGCGCGAAGGGCACGAAGCCCTCACCATGGTGACCGACATTGGGCAGCACCACTTCGTTGCGCAGATAGAGCGCCATGGCCTCGATGGCACCGGCAAAACCGCGCGAGCGGCCCTGCTGCTGGTGCTGACGACGCGAGGCATTGGCCGAGCCGATGAGCACGATTGCGACGATGGTGGCCGCGAGCAGCATGAACACGACGTGCTTGGTGGGCGAGATGTCCACCTGCATGCCACCGATGTTGATGGGCGCCCAGTGCGGCAGCTCAACTTCCTTGGCCAGATGCGAGTTGGGCCACGGGATTTCGAGATGATTGCCGTCGGTGATGTGCGGCGTGATGATGTCGACCGGCGCCTCGCCGGTCTGAGCATGCGCATCGGCCGGAGCAGCGTGCTCCTGGGCGGACAGCGTGAGCGGCGCCGTGACAGTCGTCACGGCCAACAGGGTCACGCAAGCCAACGTGGACAGCGAACGGATCATCGACCGCATCCGGAGTGTAGTCGTCAGTTCAGGAACAACGGCTCGACGAGTGTCGAGACGAAGAAGAACACCACCAGTGAGAGCAACGCGGGCCCGCCGAGCAAGCCCAACGCCTTGATGCCGAGAAACGCCCAGAAGGCCACGGCGGCGAACCGCAACAGCACTCCCAGTCCCCACGCAGCGATCACCTGCTGGCGCGCCACCAGGCGCGCGAAGGCAAAGGTGAACAGCTGCACCACCACTGCAAGCCAGGCACTGGCGTGCACCGCGCGCGCGGCCTCGTCACCGGGCCACACAAAGCGCTGCATGACAAACGCCAGTGCCAGCACCAACACCACCTGCGTCGTCATAAAGGCTGCGATGGAGCGCAACATGCCGCGGCCAGCCACTTCGGGTGTCGACGTCTTGCCGGCGTTCATGTCGACTCCGAGTGATTGCTGTCCGCGTCCCGTGCCTTGGGCGCCATGATGCGCCGATAGCCCGAGTAGAAGGTTCCACCACCACCAACCAGCACGCCGCCAAGCAGAAAAAGCGGCGCTGTGTCCAGCCGGCGATCCAGCCAATTGCCGAGGTACACGAACATCACGATGGCCACCGCGAACTGCATCCCGAGTCCGGCCAGCGCCCACGGTGAGACCTCACCATCGGCACGGGATCCCGGGGGGCGGAATTCGGGCGTTTTCGCCATTCGGGGGCGGAAGCTAGGCGCTTGTGAAATTTTTCGCAAGCGAACTTTTTGACCGAAACCGAACAAAGACCGACAAGGCGAACTGGACAGCAAACCTCCGGAACCACCGTCACTTAGCACGTCGTTGTTCGCAAATTTTCATCTTGACAGCGGGACCACCCGTTGATAACGTGGCGCTGTAGCGAAATGTGAGGCTGGATCGTCCAAACACATGACCGGCATGTGATTGGCTCCAGCGCCAGATCGCCCACCCCCCACTCCCATTTCCCTGATGCTTTCGCGCATCACCGTTCCGCTGCTGGCCGCCGCCGCCCTGGTGTTTGCCTGTGGGCCGCGCACCCCCAATCCGGTGGCCAGCGCACGTCCAAAATCCGGAACGGAACGCGGCGTGGTGTCGCATGTCATGGTCGACACGGCGCGAGGCACGGTCCGCTTCGCCATTGCCGTCACCAATGACTCGCCCAAGCGCGTGGAGCTCAGCTTCCCCGACGGCCGCACCCACGACTTCGCGGTCGAGGACAGCAGCGGCGCCGAAGTCTGGCGCTGGAGCAAGGGACGACTCTTCACGCAAGCCATGCAGAACCGGTTGCTCGACGCGCATGATAGCACCGTGTACGACGAGCGCTGGACCCCGCCCGCCCCGGGTCGCTACACACTGGTGGCGCAACTCCATAGCGAGAATCACCCGGTGCAGCAGCGCGTGGCCTTCACGCTGCGTTGAATTGGCCGGATGGCGCTGAGCGGCCATCGCTCAGCGACGGCCATCACCCGGTGCCACTTGTCCTGCAACGGACGCCCTTGGGCGTCCGTTAGTGTTTTGTGGCAGGTTTCTGGTGCATCTTGTCCACGTACGCCGCGACCGCATTCCTGCCTGCATTCCCGCCCTCTACCCTGCCTCCGTGAGTTCATCTCCCGACGCCAACGATCTTGCCCTGCTCGAGCGCCTCGCCGGCGCCCGCTCGGCCCTGTCAAAACAGATTGCGCAGCGCATTGTGGGTCAGGCCCATGTCGTGGATGACCTGGTGACGGCCCTGTTGGCCGGCGGTCATGCGGTGCTGGTGGGTGTGCCGGGTCTGGCCAAGACCCTGTTGGTGCAGACCGTGGCGCAGGCTCTCGATCTGACCTTCTCGCGTGTGCAGTTCACGCCCGACCTCATGCCCAGTGACATCACGGGCACGGAGCTCATGGAAGAGGAGCCTGGCACGGGCAAGCGGGCGTTTCGCTTCGCGCCCGGTCCGGTGTTCGGCAACATGGTGCTGGCCGACGAAATCAATCGCGCCCCGCCAAAGACCCAGGCGGCGCTGCTGCAGGCGATGCAGGAGCGTACGGTCACGGTGGCCGGCCGCACGTATGACCTGCCGCGTCCCTTCTTCGTGCTGGCCACGCAGAATCCGGTGGAGCAGGAAGGCACGTATCCGCTGCCCGAAGCGCAGCTCGACCGCTTCATGTTCGAGTTGAACATCGGTTACCCGACGCGCGAGGAGGAGGAGCAGATCGTGCTCTCCACCACGGGTGACACACAGGGCAAGGTGGTGCCGGTCCTGGGCGGCGAGGAGCTGCTGCAGTTGCAGCGTCTGGTGCGCCGGCTGCCGGCGCCGCCGAGTCTGGTCTCGTACGCGGTGAAGCTGGTGCGCAGCACGCGGCCCGACGATCCGGAGGCTACGGCGCGCGTCAAGCAGTACGTGAGCTGGGGCGCGGGTCCGCGCGCGTCGCAGTATCTCGTGCTGGGCGCCAAGGCGCGTGCCGCCATGGATGGCCGGGCCATGCCGGACATCGACGACGTGAAGAGTGTGGCCCAGGCCGTGCTGCGTCACCGTCTGGTGTTGAACTTCCAGGCGGAGGCGGACGGGGTACCGGCGGAGTCGCTGATTACCTTCCCAGCCAACTGATCAGCGGTTGTTGTTGGGACCAAACTGATGACGGCGGAGTCCTGGCGGGCTCCGCCGTTTTTCGTTTTTGAGACGAGGCGTGTGTGGCTGGGTGCAGCGCAGTACAATTGACGTGCCGCTGACGCTCCAATGACGAGTGGTACGATGATGGTGGACGCTGCCGCAATCCGTCCCTCATCGCGGGCCTACTGGTCCTCGGAGTGAGTCATGCCCCGTTCTCGTCGTCGTTCGACCCGCCATCGCGATCGTGCGTCGACGTCTCCGCCTATTCCCTCTGCCTTTCCCAGTGTGCTGCCGGTGAGCGACCCGAATGATTCGGTGGCAGGCGGGCCATCCGCGAGCGAGGTGGCGGGCGGCGTGCGGCTGCGCGCGCAGACCTTGGGGGCGGCGCGGGTCTTGTGGGGCCCGCAGCTCATCACGCCGACCTTTGGTCTGCAATTCGCGTTGCTGGTGCGTCTGCTGCACACGCCGGGGCATCGAGTCCCACGTGGCGACCTGTTCTCGGAGCTGTGGCCGGATCAACCGGAGTCTCGCCAGCGCGGCAATCTGCGGCAACTGCTGTACAAGTTGCGCACGATGGGGATGGCGGTTTCGCAGACGGATGCTGACGTGATACTCGACAAGGCTCACGTCGAGGCTGTGTTTTGCGTGGACCGTAGTGTCGAGCACTTCGACCGTGACGTAACGCGCGGCGACGAGCCGTTTGGCCTGTGGCTTCCCGGCTACAACGGTCCGGGCGAGGCGTACGCGCAGTGGTTGTCATTGACGCGTGACGTGGTGCATGCGGACGTGCGGCGCGTGCTGGTGACCCAGCTTCGTCGTCGGCGGGAGCGTGGTGATTGGACAGGCGCGGAGGTGTTGTCGCGCTGGCTGTTGCAATTCGATCCGCTCAACGAAGACGCCACGCTGACGATCGCCGAGTGCGTGATGATGAACGGCGCGAAGGCGGAGGCGGTGGCGATTCTGGATCGCTATCTGGAGGAACTGGGTCCGGACGCTGGCGACATTCGCTTGCCGGCATCGCAGTTGCGCCGGCGCTTCACCGAGCCTTCGGCGCGGCGTCGTCCCTCACTGGCCGCCACCGAGCGTCACTTCATGGGGCGCGAGCAGGAAATGGCCGAGCTGACGATGCAATTGCGGCGCGCGCGCTGGCACGATGGCAGCGCGGTGCTCTTGCACGGACCGGCGGGCATCGGCAAGACGCGTCTGTGCACCGAGCTGGGCAAGGTGGCGCAGATCGAGGGCTACCGTGAGGTGACGATCGAGTGCCGGGAGAGCGACCAGCATCGCCCCCTGGGTGTGGTGATGGAGATCCTTCCGGAGTTGATGTCGTATCCGGGTGCGTTGGGCTGTTCGCCGGAGAGCCTGACGGTGCTGCGGCGGTTGGTGGGGGGAGACCTTCCAGATCAGAAGTCGGATCAAGAGCAAGATGCCGCGACACCGATCATTACTGAGCGATTCACTGAAGACATCGATGCGGTGCTTCGCTCCCTCCGAAGCCACACGATCAGAAACGCATTGGTCGACCTCGTTGGTGCACTATCGGACGACCGGCCCATTTACCTGCAGATTGAAGACCTGCAGTGGGTTGATGACACTACTTGGGACATACTAACTGACCTGATCAAGCGAGTAGGCCAGACGCGGCTTATGCTTGTCGCGACATGTCGTTACTCCACGATTCGAGAGGGTAATCCACGGTCGGTTCCGACGAGACTGATTGTTCGCAGACTAGAGCCACTTGCAATTGAAGCTTGCCAGAGGCTTACCAGGGCCATAGGCAGCGATCTTTCGGCTGATCTCAACGCTGAGATTGAACAATGGATCATCTCCAACAGCGGAGGTGCGCCACTACTTCTACGAGCCCTGGTGGAACACTGGGTCATCAATGGTGATGCAACCGGCGTACCTCCGACACTGGCTAGCGTCATCGATCAACGATTGGACAGACTGCCACCCGCTGCACTTCGCGCTCTCCAGTTAATCGACATTCTTGGACGCAATGCCTCACTCGAGAGGATCCGGGCGATCCTTGGCCTTCCCACTCACGATGTAGTTGACGCGCTCGAGAGACTAGAGGAGTCCGGATGCCTCGCAAAGGGGGACGCATCATTAGTCGTTTCACACGACGTGGTGGCCCGGGCCGCCTCGAAACGCTTGTCACGAATTGGCGAGGCCACGTTGCGCCTGGCTGCCGCGAGCCACTACGAGCAGGAATGCCGTGACCGCGAAGAGAAGGCGCGACTTCTCGACGCCCTTGAAAACCTATCGATCGTGGGATCGCAAAGTGACGTAACAGACTTTCTGCTGAGGAACGAGCTCGATCTACTCGATCTAGGTGCCCCGATTGCGGTTCTCACTCATATCAATAGGGTGTTTGACGACCACTCGGAACAAACATCGCAGAGTGTCAATCGACTCCGAAACAGGCTAGAGCTCGAGGCAGGTGAGTATCGTCGCGCGCTTGGCGGTGCCGCTGGGACAATCGATGTGGCAAGCACAGGATTGTGTCAAACAGACATTCGAGTTGACGACGTTCTTACCTACGCAGATTCAGCTCATCGTGCTGACCCGATTGTAGACCGTGACCACTTAGCGTCTCTTTGCGCGAGCATTGCCGAAGACGACAAGCTTCCGCTCGATAAGAGATTGAGGGCTTCGGCGATCGGGATCACTATTTGTGCAAATACATGCGATTCGATCACTGCATCTCGCTGTTTCTCGCCAGTTGTCTCGTCTGCAGTTCGGCCACAGCTGGCGGATGCTGAAACACGCTCATCTTTGCTCTACCACGCGATCTTCGGCGATCTAAGCATCGCTAGCCGCTTGGCAAAGTCTATCCTAGATGCTGCCGCAACGACTCGGCCATCAACGCAGGTTGCTATAGACTGTGGTCGCGCAGCATTTACGCTCCGCCTCTGCGGAGAGTTTGATTTGGCACGGTCATCGTTTTTGCGGCAATTCGAGATTGCCAATCAGCTTCACACACCAAAACTGGCTGAGTTCCCTGCCTGGCAGTTAGCGCTTATCGCATTGGACGCCGGCGATATGCAGGCTCTATCGCTGTGGAATGGGGAAATCGATCGATTAATGGCATCGAACTTTGATCCAATAGCTGGCAGTTTCCTCATAGCCCACAAGGCGAGGTGCGAGATAGAGGCCGGCAGACCCGACAGCGCGAAGCGTTTTCTGGACGCTGCTCGCAACGGTCAGCCCCGTTTCCCGACAGCGAAGGCGACCGCCTACTTGGTTGCCCTAGAGATTGGCATAGCTCTTGTAGAGGACAGCGGACCTCCTAATCGAGCCTTGCTTGAGTCGGCAATCGAAAAGCACCGCCTCACCGCGTCGTACGGAACCTCGGACTATCTCACTGGCGTACTCTGTTCTGCCCTCGTACGCTGTGATGAAAGTAAGCTCGCGAAGAGCCTGATGTTTAGATACCTAAACGAACAACGCAGAGAACGAGGGGCTCTGCCGCTCTTCCTCCGCGCCGTGGTTGATCGCGTTCTCTAGAGAACTAAGCGACCGCAGGTGTCTTTACTCGCTTTCGTACCGCTTCAAGAATCTGGGTTAGCGAGTGAACCTTGCCCGAGTCACTGCTATCGAAGAGCCTACGGAAGTCTGGCGAGGCCAAGAGCCTCTCGCAAATCTCCGGATCAAACTGCTTGCCCTTCCACTTTAGCAGTTCCGCGCGCACCTCTGCCTCGCCAAGGGCCTTTCTGTAGGGCCGATCGGTCGTCATTGCGTCGATCGTGTCCGCGAACATAATGATGCGCGACCCTAGCGGGATCTCTTTACCCTTCAGCTGATCAGGGTAGCCTGTTCCGTCCCAGTTTTCATGGTGGTGCCGAACCGCGGGCACGATATCCTGCAACTCGGAGATCTTTGCCACAAGCTCGGCGCTCTTAATGGGGTGCAGCTCCATGATCGCCCTCTCCTCTGGGGTAAGCCGTCCTGGCTTCATCAGAATGGGGGCAAAAATCTCATGGATCTTACCAACGTCATGAAGTAGGGCCGCAGTCGAGATTCGATCGATCTCCTTCGGACTCAGGTCGATTAGCTGCGCGATAATCCGCGAGAAGCGGCTAACTCGCTGTGAGTGACCCGACGTATACGGGTCACGGAACTCGACTGTATGGACAAAAAGTTCGAGCAGTTCCCGGTTGGTTGTCTCAAGTTGGTGCTTCGACTGGTAGGTGAAGCGGAGACCAACCACAAGAATACAAAGCGCAAAGATGCCCCATGCGCCCCAGTCAACGTAGGCCCGAGCAAAGAAGTACACCGTGGGAATGGCGACCACGTCGTAGACCAAACCAGCGGCGTTTCCATCGAGCCACGTACGAACGATGCTCTTGCCTTCCGCAATCCCGATGACGGCAGCAACGGCCAGAGTGTTTAGCACGATGAACGTTACAACCGCGCCAACATGCGGGATGGCCTGAAAGTCAGACTTGAGCTTGAGAGACTCACCTCCAAGCCAGACGTACGCTGCGCAAGCCACACTGCCAGCAAGGACGATCTGCGCAACATTGAATGCGCGCTTTATCGCCATCTTCGGCTTCATCATTTCAGCCAGAAGCGCGCCGGTACCTACGACTGCGACAGAGGCCCATGAAGGGTACAACACGAACGCCGTAATAAACGGGATGAACGATACGGCGCCGAACGTGCTTCCCTGAACTCGGTAGCTGAGAACGGTGCCCAGAAAGGCAACAGACGTCAGCCATCCAGCTCCAGTTAGGAGTTTGAGATCCACGGCAGGGTCATTGAAATAAAGCGCGACAAGCGAGGCAGCCGCAGCTGCCACGATCGCGTACACATAGGCGATCACGCTTGTCTTCATAGGTTTTGGTATAGGCGCCCCGCCTAACCGTCACCCTGGGTCAGCCCCAGAGCTTCAGATCAGCCAACACGAACGACGTCATCGCGTTCACGAGCTGGGCCATGAATTCCATCTTGCGTCACCTCCCATCGGGTCAGTCACGACATTCCGCTCGGAATGATCGTGCTATTCGAGGTTGGCTCCGCTCCTGTTACTTGGCCTGCCCGCTCAGCTCCGCTCTTTTCGGTTGACGGGGACGTTGGGGTTGGTCGTCTGGTCGACGAGGTATGTGGTTCCGACCCGGGGACGCGTCGTCGCGTCCTAGCGGTCCAGATGCACCCAGCGGTTCGTCGCGTCGAGCACCGCCAGAACGGCGCTCGTCTCCGCGCTCTCCCGCACTTCACAGCTGCCCGTCAGTGCCACCGGCTCGCGACTCACACGCGCCGCCACACTGACGAAGATGAACTCGCGATCAAACGCCTCGATGAGCTTCGACCCCTCCAGCGCGAGACTGCGCTCGCCGCCAGGTGTGGCCTTCATCGCCCCGATGATCGCCTGCAACGTGGCCCGCGCGGCCAGCTCGATGCGCGAACGCTCCGTCTCCTGCCCTTCCGCCTCACCGAAGTACTCCTGGCCATCGCGCGTCAGCGTCACGCGCACCAGCACGCCCCGCGATCGCGACCGCCGCACCTCGACATCTTCGAACACCAGCAAGCGCCGGCTGCCCGTGGTGTCGGGCAGCCCTGCTGACAGATACGACGACTGATTCGTGGAAACGGCACGAAGTGGGACAGACGGCGAAGCCACGGTCGACGTCACATGTCCGGTCGCCGTCGGCCCGACGGCAGGGGCTCCTGCCGCCTGTTGCGCTGACGCAACGGACGCCGGAGCCACAGGCGCAGCCGAGCCGGTCTGAACGGCCGACGCCGCAGCGGCCGGCCCATCGGTAGCCCGCGGCGCGTCCAGCGTCGTGGCGATGGAGATCTTGCGGTGGTTCACCCGCAACCCGAGCTGCGCCATGAGCGCGCTTTCGATGTTGCGGACCGTGTTCTTGGGGAGGACGAGGTCGGTCGTCAGGACGTGGATTTCATCCACGGCCCCCGTCTCGCTGGGCACGATCCGCACGGACAACACCCCGGGGAGCGTGGCGATCAGCTCCTCGGCCCGACGGATTGGCAGGACGCTCCCCGCAACGATGCCAGATGGCTGGGAGGGCGACGTCATGCCGAGCAGGACTGGATTGGACAGACTGGACTCCGTGAGGGGAGGGATCCGGAGAACTGCATCCGACCATCAACGGCGCCAATCTGTGGATGAGAACGCCGTTTGGCAAGACTCAGCTTTACGGCAAGATGTTGTATGACAACCATGTAACGCCCCAGACCTCAAGTTTCCTCTCCATCAGGCCCCTCGTCGGGCCCCGTCTCCCCCTCGTACTCCCGCAGTTTCCGGTACAAGGTCCGCTCGCCAATCCCCAGCAATTCCGCTGCTTTTCGACGGTTCCCTCCGGAATCCCGCAACGCCGCCTGGATGGCCACGCGCTCGATTTCCGCCATGGTCATGCCCGGCCCCAGGGTAATGACCGTCGCCGGCGGCGTCTGATCGCGCGGCTCGATGCCGTACGATTCCCCGGCCCGGAACTCCGCACCGCGAGCCCCGCCGGCCGGAACCACAGGTCCGATCGCCACATCCCCACCGAACGGCGGGGCCACGTGACCGTTCCCGATCGGGTGGCCCGCCATGGGATGCCCCCCGAGGGGGTGACCACCAACTGGGTGCACGTCGCCCACCCAGCCCAACGGCGGCCGCTGCTCCACGTCCATGCGGCGGCGCAGTTCTTCGACCTGCAGCTTGAGCTCGACGAGTGAGCGCACGATGAACTCGAGCTCGCGGCCCTGCGCGCGTTCGGCACCCTGCACCATGGGCCCCACCGGCACCGGCAGCAGCCGACGCCCACCGCCATCACGAATGGCCCGCGGAATGTCGTCGGCGACGATTTCGCGCCCGTGTGCAAGCACCACCATGCTTTCCACGAGATTGCGCAGCTCGCGCACGTTGCCGGGCCAGTGGTACTCCACCAGCAGGCCGAGCGCGTCGGCCGATATGCCGTTGAAGGCACGATCGTGCAGCGACGAGAACTCGCTCACGAAGCGCCGCACGAGCAGCGGAATGTCCTCACGCCGCTCACGCAGTGGCGGGAGATAGACGCTCAGTACGTTGAGTCGATAGAAGAGATCGGCGCGAAACTGCCCCTCCTCCACATGCTCACGCAACGGGCGATTGGTGGCGGCCACCACACGCACATCCACCGGAATGGATTGCCCGCCGCCCACACGCGTGACTTCGCGCTCCTCGAGCACACGCAGCAACTTGACCTGCGTGCTCTGCGGAATCTCGCCGATCTCGTCGAGAAACAAGGTCCCGGTGTCCGCCAACTCGAAGCGGCCCAGTCGCCGTTCGGCCGCGCCGGTAAAGGCGCCCTTCTCGTGACCGAACAATTCGCTTTCGAGCAGGGTCTCCGGCAGGGCACCCACGTTCACGGCGATGAACGGCTTGCCTCGCCGCGGACTGAGACGGTGCACCGCGCGGGCCACCAACTCCTTGCCGGTGCCGCTCTCGCCCTCAATGAGCACGGTGCTCGTGACCGGCGCGATCTGCTCCACCTTGACCAGCACTTCGCGAATGGCGGCCGACTCCCCAACAAGGCCCGTCAATTCGGCCAACTGTCGACGCTCCATGCGACGACGAATGCTGTCCACCACATCGTCAACGACGACGGGCTTATCCCATACTTCGGCGTACCCGATGTCGCGCAGACGGTCGGTGAGGGCCGGGTCGGCCACGTCCACCAGACCGATGACCGACACGTTGTCCCAGAGCAACTGCCGCACGAGCGCCACGTGCGCCGCGTCGAGCAGCGCGCCGGTGAACACCACGACCATGGGCTTCGCGCGACGCAGTTCACCGCGCACGTCGTCCATGGGTGAGATGGCCACCGTACGATGCCCGAGCGCCTCGAGCGCGGCGTTGATACGCACCGCCGGCTCGACGTCGGTGAGCAGAATGGCCACTACGCCGTTGTCGTCACCTTCAACAGTGCGACGCGACGTGGCAGCCCGTACGGGTTGTGTCACGCCTTGCCTGGACGCTTGTAGAAGGGGAGCTTGACCACGCGCGCGGGCACGCGCTTGCCGCGGATATCCACTTCGAAGGTGGTGCCTTCCACGGCGGCGGCCGTCGGCAGATAACAGGTGCCGATGGGTATGCCCAGCGTGGGGCTCATGGTGCCGCTGCAGACTTCACCGACCACCACGTCGCCGTACACCACGGGATAGCCGTGCCGCGGAATGGCGCGCTCTTCGAACGTGAAGCCGACGAGCTTGCGGTCGGTGCCTTCACTGTGCTGGCGCAGCAGCACGTCCTTGCCGAGGAAGGGCTCAGCCTTGCCCAGCTTGACGAGCCAGTTGAGCCCGGCCTCGAGCGGCGTGGTGCGATCGTCGAGCTCGTTGCCGTAAAGACTCATGCCGGCCTCGAGACGCAGCGTGTCGCGGCACCCGAGTCCGCAGGGCGTTACACGGCCACCAGCCATGATGGCGGCCCACACCGTGCTCGCCTGCGCGGCGTCGAAGTACAACTCGAAACCGAGTTCACCCGTGTAGCCGGTGCGTGAGATGATGCAGGGCACGCCCGCCACCTGCCCCTCGACAAACCAGTAGTACTTGATGCCGTCGAGCGGCACGCTGGCCAGCGCCGCGACAATGGCTGGCGCCTCGGGGCCCTGCACGGCCAGCAGCGCGGTGGCGTCGGACACATCCGTCAAGCTGCAGTCGAAGCCGGCGCGGTTGGCCTCGAGATGCGCGATGTCCTTGTCTCGATTGCTGGCGTTGATGACCAGCATGAGGTGATCGGGAAAGCGATACACCAGGAGGTCGTCGACAATCGTGCCATCGGCGCGCAGCAGCGTGCTGTACTGAATCTGCCCCACGGCCAGCGCCGAGACGTCGTTGCTCGTCACCGACGAGACGAAACGAATGGCATCAGGCCCACGCACGATGACTTCGCCCATATGCGACACGTCGAACATGCCGCAGGTCTCGCGCACCGCCTTGTGCTCGGCCGTGATGCCGGCGGGATACTGGACGGGCATTTCGTAGCCGGCGAAGGGCACGATCTTGGCGCCGAGGGCGACGTGCACGTCGTGAAGCGGCGTGCGCTTGAGCGCAGTGGTGCTATCAGCAGTCATGGGCGGGGTCGGAGCTGGTGGTCGGCCACAGCGGCCGAACAGGTAAGATGCCAGAATTGGCAGGACTGTGCCAGCCATGCTGGCAGTCGAACGCCCGATGCGCTGCGGGGATTTCCCCGACCGCGCCACGTCCCGGCTCCGGATATACCTTCCTCAGTATCTCGCCGGCTCGACACCGGCTGACTCCGACATTGCGAGGTCCTGATGCTCGTCCGCCAGATCTTCGACCCGGCCCTGGCTCAGTATGCGTACCTGATCGGCTGCCCGCGCAGCGGTGAAGCCATCGTCATAGACCCCGAACGCGACATTGATCGCTACTACGACGTGGCCGAACGGCACAAGCTGCGCATCGTGGCGGCGGCCGACACGCATATCCATGCGGACTATCTGTCGGGCTTGCGGGAGTTCGCCGAGCGGGGCGTGCGGGTCTACGCCAGCGACGAGGGCGGGCCGGAGTGGCGCTACGAGTGGCTGCTCGACTCGTCGTATGACTATCGGCTGCTCAAGCACGATGACCACTTCAAGGTGGGCAACATAGAATTTGTCGCCGTGCACACGCCCGGCCATACGCCGGAACATCTCGTGTACGAGGTTATCGACCACGGGTCGGGTGCCACGGAGCCTGTCGGTGTGGTGTCGGGCGACTTTGTGTTTGTGGGCGACCTGGGTCGGCCCGACTTGCTGGAGAACGCAGCAGGCCACGCGGGCAGCATGATTCCGGCGGCGCAGCAACTCTACCGCTCACTGGCGCGTTTCCGCAGACTGCCGGAGTTCACGCAGGTGTGGCCCGCCCATGGTGCCGGCAGTGCCTGCGGCAAGTCACTGGGTGATGTGCCCTCGTCCACGGTGGGATACGAGCTGCGCTTCAATCCGGCGCTGCGTTCGGCCACATCGGAGACGGATTTCATCTCCTACATTCTGAGCGGACAGCCCGAACCGCCGTTCTACTTTGCGCGCATGAAGCGGGACAACAAGGTGGGGCCCAAGGTCATTGGCGCCGTGCCAGGACTGCCCCACCTTCCCTCACGCGAGTTGAGTGCCCTGGCGGGTCGCAGTGACGTGGTGGTGGTGGACACGCGGCCGCGCGGAGAGTTCATCAAGGGGCATCTACCCAAGTCGTTGTTGGCCGAGTGGGAGTTCCAGTTCGTCAACATCACCGGCTCGTACATCGAGGAAGGCACGCCGATCTATCTCATCATCGAGCCCTCACAGGTGGATGAAGCGACGCGTCTGCTGCTGCGTATTGGCCTCGACAAGCTGGTAGGCTACTTCACGCCTGCGGACTTTGCGGCCTACGTGGCCGGCGGCGGTTCGGCCGCAACGCTCGAGGCCATCAGCATGGCGGAGATGGAGGAACGTCGTGTGGCTGGTGGCGTGCGTGTGCTCGACGTGCGCGGCAAGGTGGACTTTGACACAGCGCAGGTGACGGGCGCGCAGAACATTGCGCATACGCGTCTCTTGGCGCGACTTGGTGAGCTACCCAACGATGCGCCGGTGCTGGTGCACTGCGCGAGCGGTGCCCGCGCCGTGCATGCGTCAGCTTTTCTTGCCCGCCATGGTTACACGCCGAGCACGGTCGCGGATTCGTTCACGCGATGGCAGCCGGCCGTCTCCGCCTGATGCGCTGACGCAGCTCGGCGGCAACGGCCTCGATGTGGCCAGCCACTTTGACCTTCTCAAAGACGCTGGCTACACGACCCGCCGGGTCAATAATCACAGTCGTGCGCACCACGCCCATGTACTCACGGCCGTAGAGCTTCTTGGGTGCCCACACGCCCCACTTCTCGAGCACGCGGTGGTCCTCGTCGGCCAGCAGCGTGTATGGCAAGGTGTGTTTGGCCTTGAATCGCTGATGTCTGGCGACGGAGTCGGGGCTGAGGCCCAGCACCACGGCACCCATCTCTTCGAACTCGGCCCAGGCGTCGCGAAACGCGCAGGCCTCTGCGGTGCAGGCCGGCGTGTCGTCCTGCGGATAGCAGAACACCACCACCCACTGTCCGCGCAGTGACTTGAGCGTGAGCGGCTCACCGGAATCGGTGGGCAGCGTGAAGTTCGGGGCCATGCGCCCCACAACGAGTGACATGCGATGTGTGGTGAGAAGCCGTGGACAACGGCGACTCACCCCATCGTGTGAAGCGGCTCGTTGCCCATGAGGGCGGCCATGATGGCCTTCTGGATGTGCAGGCGGTTCTCGGCCTCGTCCCACACCACGCTTTGCGGGCCGTCGATAACCTCGGCTGTCACTTCCTCACCCCGATGTGCCGGGAGACAGTGAAGGAAGATGGCGTGACGTGCGGCGCGAGCCATGAGCTCCGCGTCCACCTGATAGAGGGCAAACGCCAACGCACGCCGCGCTTGTTCCTCCTCCTGGCCCATGGATGCCCATACGTCGGTGGTCACCACATCGACCCCATCGACGGCTTCGCGCGGATCGCGGAGCAGACGCACATCGGCGCCGCGCGCGCGGGCATCGGCGAGGAACTGATCATCCGGGTCGTAGCCTTCCGGGCAGGCCAGCCGCAGGCTGAAGCCGAGATGTGCGGCGGCCTCGATCCAGGAGTTGGCCATGTTGTTGCCGTCGCCAATCCAGGCCACCGACTTGCCGCGCACATCGCCGAGGTGCTGCTGCATGGTGAGCACATCGGCGAGCACCTGACAGGGATGCGAGAGGTCAGTGAGGCCGTTGATGACGGGGATGTGCGCGTAGGTGGCGAGATCCTGGGCATCCTGATGCGCAAAGGTGCGGATCATGATGCCGTGGACGTAACGCGAGAGCACCCGGGCCGTGTCGGGGATGGGTTCGCCGCGGCCCAGTTGCACGTCACGCGGCGAAAGGAAATGCGCCGTACCGCCGAGCTGATTGGCGCCCACCTCGAAGGACATGCGGGTGCGCGTGGACGACTTCATGAAGATCATGGCCAGCGCCTTGCCGGCCAGCGGCCGCGCGGTGTAGGCGCCGGTGCGCATGCGTTCGGCGAGCGCGAGCAACGCAAACGTCTCGTCGGTCGAGAAGTCGGCGATGTTGAGGAAGTCGCGGTGCGGTCGCTCGGGGTGCATGGGCGCCTGCCTGGCTCGGTCGTCCGGGAAACGGAACGCAGACGGCGCGACCGGGGAGGCCGCGCCGTCTGCATGGATATGCAGGAAACTTAGTCGAGTGTGTCGTTTGTCCAATGCTTGGGCGGGAATTCATGCGGGGGGGCTCCTGAAGCGAGGTGCCCGGAGCTCTACCATCGGCCGGGGCTATAGATTCCCACTTATGGAGCATGTCCCCGACACCCACCTAGAGATACTGTCCCGCGCCGCCGAGCGAAACTTGACGGTGGCGATGGAACTGCGCGCCACGGCGTGGGAGCTCGCGGCCGCGGGGCTGCGCACTTTTCGGCCGGAGCTCTCGGAGGCTGAGGTACAGGCCGAAGTCAGGACGCTTTTTTTGCGTGCTTCAGGATGAAAGTGGCGGCGACCATTCGCGAAGATGGCGACCATGGTTGGTGACTTGTTGGCTCGCTTTACCGTGCCGTTCGAGACCATTGGCTTGCCTTACATGGTCACCGGCGGTGCTGCCGCGATCGTCTATGGTGAGCCGCGGCTGACCAACGACCTCGACATCGTAGTGGACATGGCACCCAGAGATGCGGCACGCATGATCGCCGCGCTTGCGGCTGAGGAAACGTACGTGCCCCCACTCGAGGTAATCGAAGTCGAATGCGCCCGATCAGTGCACGGGCACTTCAACGTCATTCACAGCCCCACCAGCTTGCGGGCGGATGTTTACCTCGCCGGGACCGACCCGCTCAACCTGTGGGGCCTGTCACGCAGGCGGCGGCTCAGCGTGGGCGGATTGGCTATTGCCATTGCGCCCCCGGAGTTTGTCATCATCAAGAAGCTGCAGTACGCGGAGATGGGCGGAGGTGACCGCCACTTGCGCGACATCAGGCGCATACTGGACCGCGGGTTGGCACCGATCGACCACGAAGAGATTCAGCGGGCGATCGCGCTCTATGGTCTGCAGAGCATGTGGTCGCGCGTCGAGGGTTTTTCCGAGCCGCGCTGAGCAACCAGCGAGTGCGAACCGTTGGGGGCGGCCTCACGCTACTCTGCCGTCAACATGTTGAACCGAATGGGCCATGTCACCGCGGCCCATCAGGCTGGCAATACGCGAATGGGCCGGCCGTGGTTGCAGCCAGAGAGCCAGGCAGCGGCACCAGGCGGAGCGCGGATTCGGTGCTGTCTGTTTCCGTAGTCCACTGCACCGCGTGGCGCGCGCCGAGGCCCAGCAGCGTGGCAACAAGTTGGCCTGGCGACGTTTGCGCAGCCACACGCCATGAGCCGTCCACGGTGGCGAACTCATGGATCCGCCATACGGGCGCCGAGCCTGCATCGTTCGCGCGTGTCCGGTACCACAGACGTCCCACGGCATCAATGCGCGGCGTCATCGGCCTCGAGGCCCTGGAGCGATGCTTCTCCATGAATGCGAGAATTGCCTGCCGGCGCCCGGCGTCATTCACCATGGGTGCAAGGCGTCTGTCGGTCCACACTGCCGAGGCAGTCTCCAGAGGCGCGTCGATGGACCACTGTTGCTTGATGCGCCACAGCTTGTCCCGCAGCCACACGCTGTTGCCCTCAACGTGGAGCAGACCAGAGTCGCAGACTGCGATGGCGGAGGAGTACACAGTCTGGTGGAACGACTGCATGCCGGTCGACGCGACGGCTTCGATGCGCGCAATGGCCAGTCGGCGTCGCTGGTGGCCGGGCACAAAGCGCTCCACGAAAGTGGTGTCGAGACCGAGCGAATCGGTCGTGCGTGCCACCGCATCATCTGACCGGAGCGTGAGCAGCTCTTCACCGCCTACGTGCCCGATGACCTTCCCAACGTTTGCAGAACGGCGACCCGTTTGGGGTTGCAGGAGGGTGTCCCGCTGTAAGGCACCGTTGGCCCCCCACACCTGAAAACGGCCCCGCAACTCGTCCACCACACCGATTTGCGAGTCTGGCAAAGGCACGAGGTGTTGCACGACACGATACTCGCCCGGTCCTTCACCGAGTCGGCGGACACGCCACCGAATCTTTCCCGTTGTGTCGGCGCGCCACACTTCCTGCCCATTGTCTTGTGTGAACACAATTGAGCCGTCGGGCAGAAAGGCCAGTGACGACGGGAACTCGTCGGCCAGCGTGGTGCCCACTACGTCCTCCTGCCCGGCCCCTGCAGCAGCCACGACGACGTCACCAGCGGGCGCGGGTGCAGTCTCTTTCTCACAGGCGCTGATGCACAGCCATGACACCAGCGCGAACACATTGATGGCGAGTCGCCGACAGGCAGGCATGCGAAAATCGGGAGGGGATTGACAAGGCAGGCGGGCCGTGATGCCACGATCGCGGCCCCACTGCACTACAAGATGTACTTGCGCAGGTCCTCGTCCTCGCTGATGACCTTGAGCCGCTCGCGCACCATGGCCGCGTCCACCACCACCGGTTCGCGCCCGCGGTCTGGCAGCTCGTAGAGCAACTCTTCCAGCAGCGTGGTCATGACGGTGTGCAGGCGCCGCGCCCCAATGTTTTCCATGCGCTCGTTGAGCCGTGTGGCCACGCGCGCCAGCTCGGCGATGCCCGCGTCGGTAAAGGACAGCGAGGCGTTCTCGGCCTCCACGAGCGCCGCGTACTGCTTGGTGAGCGCGTGCTCGGGCTCCTGCATGATGCGCACGAAGTCGGCTTCGGTGAGCGCCTTGAGCTCGACACGAATGGGGAAGCGGCCCTGCAACTCGGGAATGAGGTCGCTGGGTTTGCTGACGTGAAATGCGCCGGCCGCAACGAAGAGAATGTGGTCGGTCTTCACCATGCCGTACTTGGTCTGCACGTTGCTGCCCTCGACAATGGGCAGCAGGTCGCGCTGCACGCCTTCGCGCGACACGTCAGGACCACCGCCCTGGCCGCGCTCGCCGGCGATCTTGTCGATCTCGTCGAGAAAGACGATGCCCATGGCTTCGGTACGCTCCAGCGCATCGGCGGTGAGATCGTCGAGATCGATGAGTTTGTCGAGCTCCTCGTCGAGTAAGAGCCGTCGCGCTTCACTCACCTTGACCGTGCGCCGCTTCTTGCGCTTGGGCAGCATGTCGCGAAACCACTCGGCCATGCTCTCCATGCCTTCGGGCGCGCCCGGCATGGCCTGGCCCGGCAATCCCGGCCCCTGCTGCGTGACTTCCACCTCCACTTCGCGGCCGTCAAGCTGCCCATCGAGCAAAAGCGCCTTGAGCTTCTCGCGCGTGCGCTTGTGTCGCTCGAGCGCCGCCTCATGCTCGGCTTTTGCATCGGGCGTTTCCGACTGCAGGGCGGGCGGCGTGGGCAAGAGCAAGTCGAGAATGCGTTCATCAACCTTTTCGTTGGCGAGATCTTCGACTTCGACCTCGCGCTCACTGCGCACCATGTCGATGGCGTTCTCGATGAGGTCGCGTACCATGCTTTCCACGTCGCGGCCCACGTAGCCGACTTCGGTGAACTTGGAGGCTTCGACCTTCACGAAGGGCGCGCCGGACAACTTGGCGAGACGACGGGCGATCTCCGTCTTGCCCACGCCGGTCGGGCCGATGAGGATGATGTTGTTGGGCGCGATTTCCTGGCGAATGGCTTCCGGTGCGCGCTGACGCCGCCAGCGATTGCGCAGCGCAATGGCGACGGCCTTCTTGGCGTCGGCCTGGCCCACGATGTAGCGATCGAGTTCGGCAACGATCTGACGCGGCGTAAGGTCGGCCAGCCGCGCAATGGCCTGTTTCGTACGTGGTGATGGCATGCGATCAGACCGTGGGTTCGAGCACGGTGATGTTCGTATTCGTGTAGATGCAGATCTCGCCGGCAATGACGAGAGCCTTCTCTACGATCTCGCGCGGCGCCAGTCCGGTTTCACGCGCGAGCGCGCGCGCCGCAGCCTGGGCATAGGCACCACCCGAGCCGATGGCGAGGATGCCGTCGTCCGGCTCGATGAGTTCGCCGTTGCCGCTCAGCATGAAACCGTGGTCGCCATCGGCGACGATGAGCATGGCTTCGAGGCGACGCAGCACGCGATCGCTGCGCCACTCCTTGGCCAGCTCCACGGCCGCACGCGGCAGATTACCGGGATAGCGCTCGAGCTTTTCTTCGAACTTCTCGAACAGCGTGAGCGCATCGGCCACGCTGCCGGCAAAACCGGCCAGCACGCGGCCGCCCTTGAGCGCGCGCACCTTGACGGCCGTATTCTTGGCGACCGTGTCGCCGATGGACACCTGGCCGTCGCCCCCGATGGCGACCCGGCCGTTCTTGCGCACCGCGAGGATCGTGGTGGCCCGGACAGGAGGAAGTGGCATATTGATGGAATGTACCCGATTGCCTACGCCGATGTTGCGTCCGCGCGTGAGCGCCTGCGGCCATTCTTTGACCCGTCGCCGGTGCGCCACTACCCGCTGCTGGATGAGTTGGTGGGCTTTGGCATCCGCGTGTATGTGAAGCACGAGAACCACTTGCCCACCGGCAGTTTCAAGGTGCGCAACGGCACCGCGAGTATCACGGCACTTTCGCCAGAGGCAGCACGACGTGGCGTGGTGGCCGCCACCACCGGCAACCACGGACTGGGCCTGGCCTGGGCGGGCGCCGCGCGTGATGTGGCGGTGACCATTTGCGTGCCGACGGGCAACAACCCGGAGAAGAACGCCACCATCCGGTCATTGGGCGCCACGCTGGTGGAAGTGGGTGCGCGTTACGACGAGACCGTGGCGGCCTGCCGGGACATCGCGCTGCGCGAAGAGCGAACGCTGGTGCACTCCACCAATCACCGCGAGGTGCTGGCCGGCGCCGGCACCATGACCGACGAGTGGCTGGATGTGGTGCCGGACCTCGATGCGCTGGTGATTGCGCTTGGCGGCGGCTCGCAGGCGGTGGGCGCTTCGGTCGTGGCGGCGCATCGCAAGCCCGGGCTGGCAGTGTACGCGGTGCAAAGCGCGGGGGCGAGTGCGCAGCACGATGCCTGGCACGATGGAACACCGCGGGCCAATGCACCGGTAGCCACGTTTGCCGAGGGCATTGCGACAGGCTCGACATACGAGCTGACGTTCGATGCGCTGCGTCGGGGGCTCACGGACTTTGTGCTGGCGAGTGAACCCGCGATCGCGCAGGCGGTGCGCGATCTGTGGCGTATCACGCACAACTTGCCGGAAGGTGCGGGCGCGGCGGGGCTGGCCGGGCTCAGACTGCTTGCGCCGCGACTGGCCGGGCAGCGGGTTGGAATCGTGATGTGCGGGGGCAATCTCGATGCGGAGCGGGCGGCGGTGGTGCTTGCGGGTGGGAAACCGTAGCCGATTCGACCCATGACTCGCTACTCAAACTCACAACTCGAAACTGATCAGTTGCGAGTTGTGGGTTCGAGTTTCGAGTAGATGGTTGGCGTGACTTACGACTCCGTACTTGAACCCAAAGCTCAAAGCTGACCGATAGTCCGGTTAGCTCTGAACTTTGAGTAGAAGTTCCAAGTTTTGAGTTAAACCGGCCTAGGCCCGCGGGTGCGCCTGCCTGTACACCTTCTTGAGGCGGTCGACGCTGGTGTGCGTGTAGATCTGCGTGGTGCTGATGCTGGCGTGGCCGAGCAACTCCTGCACCGCGCGCAGGTCGGCGCCGGCGTCCACGAGGTGCGTGGCAAAGGTGTGCCGCAGCGAGTGGGTGGTAAGATCGGCACCTTCGCTCACCGCCTGCATGAGCCCCACCATGGCATGCTGCACGGCCCGTGCACTGATGCGCGCACCACGCTCGCTGAGAAACACGGCGCCGCGGGCCAGGCGCGCGCGTGGGGAGCCGGCCAGCTTGGCCAGCAGGACATCGCGCTTGACCAGATAATTGCGCAGCGCCTGCTTGGCATGATCGCCCACCGGCACGATGCGTTCCTTGCGGCCCTTGCCCCGCACCTTGACCTGCTGCGAAACGAGATCGAGATCGGTGAGGTCCACCCCGCGCAGCTCGCTCAAACGCAGTCCGCTCGAATAGAACAGCTCGAGCATGGCGAGGTTGCGCACGTCGGTAAAGTCCAGACTCTGCGCACGCGTGGCGGCATGCTGCAACAGCACCTCGGCCTGCTGCCGGTCGAGATAGGCGGGCAGCGTGCGCGGCAGACGCGGCGTCGGCACGGCGCGCGCAGGGTTCACATCCACGCGCTCGTCCCGGTGCATCCATTTGTAGAAGCTGCGCACCGCCGAGAGCTGCCGCGCGATGGAGCGCTTGGCCAGACCGCGCCGGGTGAGGTGCGCCAAATAGCCGCGAATGTGCGTGCGCGTCAGCGCATCCCACTGCCAGCCGGCTGCACCATGCGTGGCCGCCAGCCAGGTGCTGAACTCGCGCAGGTCGCGCGTGTAGGCCGACACGGTGTTGGGCGAGAGGTCGCGCGCTTTCTCGAGATGCACGAGGAACTCGGCAATCTCGGTTGGGAGCGGCGCTTCGGCTCCCTCAGACATGGTCAGACCGCGACCGTGCCCAACGCGTGCTCGTCACGCCAGGCGGCCATATGCGCGAGCCCGCGTTCCGCATACAGTTCGCGCTTGCGCGTCTTGTCCTTGAGCACGCGGGCCGGCACATCCGTGAGCTCCTCCAGCAAGCCGAAGTTGGCGTTCATGGGCTGGAAGTGCTTCGGGTCGGCCTCACGCAGGTAGCGGTACAGCGCACCCATCATGGTGGTGGGCGGCGGCACGACCGGCTCCTCGCCACGCAGCATGCGCGAAAGATTGATGCCGGCCAGCAGTCCCGTGGCGCTGCTTTCGGTGTAGCCTTCCACCCCGGTGATCTGTCCGGCAAACATGGTGGTGGGGGCATCGCGCAATGACAAATGCGGCGTGAGCGCGGCCGGCGCATTCACATAGCTGTTGCGATGGATGCTGCCGAAGCGCAGGAACTCGGCGTCGGCCAGGCCGGGAATCATGCGAAACACGCGCGCCTGCTCGGGAATGCGCAGCCGCGTCTGAAAGCCCACCAGGTTCCACATGCGACCGGCGCGGTCCTCCATGCGCAACTGCGCCACCGCCCACGGCTTGCTGTCGTTGCGCGGATCGCGCAGCCCAATGGGCTTCATGGGACCGAAGCGCAGACTTTCGCGTCCGCGGCGCGCCATTTCCTCGACGGGCATGCAGCCCTCGAAGTACGGCACGCTGTCGAACTCGTGCGCAGTAAACTGGTCGGCGGTGGTAAGCGCGTCGATGAACGCCTCGTACTCGTCCTTCGTGAACGGGCAGTTGAGATAGGCGCCTTCCTCCCCTGCCCCGTCCATCGTTTCCTTGCCCCAGCGCGAGGCGCGGAAGGCAATGTCCTGATTGATGGACTCGAGACTCACCACCGGCGCGATGGCATCGTAGAACGCCAGCGACTCCACACCCAATCGTGTGCGAATGGTCTCGGCGAGGGCATCACTTGTGAGCGGGCCGGTGGCCACCACGCCCACGTCAGGCAACGCGGTGACTTCTTCGCGCGACACCGTGATACGCGGATGCGCGTGCAGCCGTTCATGCACGCCCTGCGAGAAGATCTCACGGTCCACGGTGAGCGCGGTGCCACCCGGCACACGCGCATCGTCAGCGCAGGAGAGGATGAGCGAGCCCAGCGCACGCATCTCGGCCTTGAGCAGGCCGTGCGCGTTGCTGGTTTCGGTGCTCTTGAATGTGTTGGAGCACACCAGCTCGCCCAGGCGCTCGGTGCGGTGCGCCGCCGTGCCGCGCACGGGGCGCATCTCGTGCACCACCACATCGTGGCCGCGCTCTGCCAACTGCCACGCGGCCTCACTGCCGGCGAGACCGCCGCCGATGACGTGAATGGTCACCGGCCGCTCACGCCACTTCCGCCACCTCGGCCGCGTCCTCCGGCGAGGGCACATCCCACTCGTTGCCGCACTTGATGCACTTGCGGAAGGCCCCACGCGTCTTGTTGGACTTGGCCTCGGCCCCCAGGTAGTTGCACTCGGGGCAGGTGTCCGCCACGGGCTTGTCCCACACCACAAAGTCGCAGTTGGGATAGTTCTCGCAGCCGTAGAAGGCCTTGCCGCGCTTCTTGCTGCGCCGCTCGGCAATCTCGCCGCCATCCTTGGGACACATGATGCCGGTGGGCATGCTGCGCGTACCGCGGCACTTCGGGAACTTGCTGCAGCCGAGGAAGTCGCCCGAGCGCCCATGACGCACCACCATGGGCGCGCCGCACTCCTGGCAGAGATACTTGGTCAGCTCCGCCGGCTTTTTCTCGCCCTTGATGGGGCGCGTGTACTTGCAGGCCTTGGGGTGATTCTCGCAGGCCACGAAGGGCCCGAAGAAACCGCCCTTGGCCACGAGCTTGCCACCGCACTCCGGACACTTTTCCTTGGCGAGTCCGGAGAGGTCGTAGGCCTCGCCAATGAGTGCGTCGAGGTCGTTGTCGTTGAGTGTGCGCTGGAAGGGCGTCCAGAAATCGCCCAGCGCGTGCACCCAATCGATCTCGCCGTCGGCAATCTTGTCGAGCTCCTCCTCCATCTGCGCGGTGAAGCCCACGTTGAAAATGTCGGGGAACTTCTTGACCATCACCTTCTCGACGGTCTCGCCGAGCTCGGTGGGGAAGAAGCGCCGCTGGTCCTTGGACACATAGCGTCGCTCCTCGAGCACCGAGATGATGGAGGAGTAGGTGGACGGACGGCCGATGCCCAGTCGCTCGAGTTCCTTGACGAGCGAGGCTTCAGAGAAGCGCGGCGGCGGCTCGGTGAAGTGCTGCGACGAGGTGATGGCCTTGACCGGCACCTTTTCGTCGACGTCGAGCACCGGCAGCGCCTGTTCGTCTTCGAGAGCCTTGGCGTCTCCCTCTTCACGCGCCTCGCGATAGAGCGCGAGGAAGCCCTGGAACTTGATCACCGAGCCCGTGGCGCGGAACAGGTACTGGCGGCCACCGGCGGGCACGTCGAAGTCCACCGTGGTGGTGTCGAACACCGCCGGCGCCATCTGCGAGGCCATGAAGCGCTGCCAGATGAGCTGATAGAGCTTGAACTGGTCGGCCGTGAGGAACTTCTGCACCGACTCGGGACGACGCGAGGGATCGGTGGGGCGCACGCCCTCGTGGGCGTCCTGCGCGTTCGACTTGGCGCTGGGATAGAGCTGCGCCGTGGGCGCGAGGTGATCGTCGCCGAACTGTGCCCGCAGCGACTCGCGCGCCGCATTGGCCGCGTCCTCACTTACACGCGTGGAGTCGGTACGCATGTAGGTAATGAGACCCGTGGCGCCGTCGATGCCGATGTCGATGCCTTCGTACAGATCCTGCGCCAGGCGCATGGTGCGCTTGGAGCCGAAGTTCAGCTTCTTGGCGGCTTCCTGCTGCAGCGTGGACGTGGTGAACGGTGCCGCCGGATTCTTGCGCCGCTCGCGGCGCTTGACCTCGGTGACGACGAGTTCCTTGCGTCCCTTGAGGTCGGCGAGAATGCGATCGGCTTCGCTGCCGTTGGAGATCTCCGGCTTCTTGCCATCGATCTGATGCAGCTTGGCCGTGAAGGGCTGCTGCCCCTTCTGCAGGTCGGCGGCCACGCTCCAGTACTCGACGGGCGTGAACGCGCGAATTTCGCGCTCCCGCTCGACGATGAGCCGCAGCGCGACCGTTTGCACACGGCCGGCGCTAAGCCCCTTCTTGACGGTCTTCCAGAGCACCGGACTGGCCTTGTAGCCCACGAGGCGATCGAGCACGCGGCGGGCCTGCTGGGCCTCCACCTTGCGGGTGTCGATGTCGATGGGCTTGGCCAGCGAGCGAATGACCGCGTCCTTGGTGACCTCGTGGAACATCACACGACGGATGGGCGCGGACACCGCGTGGCGCTTCGGCTGCGTGAGATACTGCTCCACGTGCCAGCCGATGGCCTCCCCTTCGCGATCAGGGTCGGTGGCGATGAAGATCTCGCGGGCGCCCTTCGCCAGCTTCTTGAGGTCGGTGAGGATGTCCTCCTTGCCCTCGATCGTCACGTACTCGGGCGCAAAGCCCTTGTCGATGTCGATGCCGAGCTTCTTGGCCGGCAGGTCGCGGACATGGCCCACCGTGGCGCGCACGGTGTAGCCGCGCCCCAGATACTTGCCGATGTTCTTGGCCTTGGTGGGCGACTCGACGATGACCAGCGCGGTTCCACCAGCGGGCGCCGGTTCAAGATCCTCCGGTTCCTCGACGGCGGCGCTGCGACGGGCAGCCGCCTTCTTGGCCACCGCTTTGCTCGCGCTGGTCTTTTTGGCTGCGGCTTTTTTGGCGGCCTTGCGGGCAGGCGCGGCAGCCGATGACACCGGCGCCGCGGCCTTTACCGTTTTGGCGGCCTTCTTGGGTGCTGCCTTCTTTGCTGGCATCAGTTCAGTGAATCAGGGGACGCTCGCCGCCCACGGCGCCATCGTCGAACCCGCTCTGTTCCGCGACTGCGCGGATTTCAGCGAGCCCGATGCGACCATCCACATGGACGAGCGCACGCTCCACAAGTTGCTCGAAGTCGGTTTGGTTCACGGTCCCCGAGGCGTGCATGAGAACAAGGTAGCCCCAGGCTTCAGCCGTGAACCGGCCGCGCTCATGTGGGCCTTGTACCCGCAACGGGACGTTCCGCGTTCCGGCCGTGTCGACCCAGCTCCGGGACGACACAGTATCGCGATACAGTAAAGAAAGAATCTCACCAATCTGACGACGGTCGTATCCTTGCGACGACAGGTAGGCTTCCACCTCCACGATATCCGTGTCGGCGGCAAAGCGCTCCCGTAGTTCGGCTACAACCGGTGTCCAGCGTTCGTCCATTTCCTAACCTATCCTCGGCGTCCCATCGCGGGCAAGCGCTTGGACGGTTTCCATAACTTGTTGCTGTGAAAGAGTTTCCACGTTTACCTCCAGATCAGCCTGCGCATAAAGCGGACCGCGGGCCTCCCAAAGGGCCTGCATTTTTATGGCTGGGTCCGCTTGCTGCAGCAGTGGCCGGACCACCCGGGATCGCGACAATCGACGGACGGCTTCGGCCGGACTGATTCGCAGATGAATGATGCGGCCTGGCGGCCTCAGCAGTTCCATGACGCCCGGATTGGTTACCCAGCCGCCGCCAGGAGCCAGCACCATGGGCGGCGCGGCCGCCAGTTCGCGGGTCAGGTCCACCTCGAGCTCCCGAAAGGCCGGTTCGCCCCGCTCGGCAAAAAAGCGCGCCACCGACATGCCCACCCGCCGCTCGATTTCCACGTCGTAGTCGAGAAAGGGGCGCCCAAGCCGCTTGGCCACCGTCCGGCCCACTGTGGACTTGCCCGAGCCCGGCAGACCGACGAGCACCAGATGCCCGTCGATCTGCGCGCCCTCAGCGTTCCACGCGTTCATCGAGCCGAGCCAGATAGGCCTCGAGATTGCGCTGCACCTCGGCCAGCGAATCGCCGCCAACTTTTTCGAGCAGGGCATCGGCCAGCACAAAGGCTGCCATGGCCTCGGCAATGACCCCCATGGCCGGCACCGCCGTGACATCACTGCGCTCCGCGACGGCCTGTGCCGCCTGCCCCGTGGCCACGTCCACCGTGCCCAGAGGGCGCATGAGGGTGGAAATGGGCTTCATGGCCACGCGGACGACAAGATCCTCGCCGGTGCTCATGCCGCCCTCGGTGCCACCTGCGCGATTGCTGGCGCGGCGTACGTGGCCGGCCCGTGTACGGCCCGGGGCGGCCTCGATCTCGTCATGCACCTCAGCACCCGTCCGACGGGCCGTTTCGAAGCCCAGGCCGATCTCCACGCCCTTCACGGCCGGTATGGACAGCATGGCCTGCCCCAGTCGGCCGTCCAGGCGACGGTCCCAGGACACATGCGAGCCCAGGCCAACTGGCAGACCACTTACCACCACCTCGCAGATGCCCCCCAGCGTATTGCCCTCCTTCTTGGCGGCGTCGATGCGGGCGATCATCTGCGCTTCCGCCTCGGGGTCGAGCGTACGCAGCGGCGACGCATCAGCGGCCGCGTTCAGATCCGCCGGCATGTCGGTCGGACGACGCGCATCGATGCCGCCGAGATGCACGAGGTGAGAGCCGATGCTCACCCCGACTTCGCGCAGCAGCACGCGGCAGAGGGCCCCCGCGGCCACCCGGGCCGTGGTCTCGCGTGCCGAGGCGCGCTCGAGAATGTCACGCGCGTCCTGCCGGTCGTACTTGAGCAGACCGGTGAGATCGGCGTGACCGGGTCGGACGCGTGTCACATGGCGCTTGCGTGGGCCCTCGGCGTCGCCCTCTCGCGGGGCGGGGTCCATGATCTCCTGCCAGTTGCGCCAGTCGGTATTGCGAATGAGCATGGCGACCGGCGAGCCGAGGGTCTCTCCGGCACGCACACCCGAGAGGAACTCGATGCGATCGGTTTCGATCTGCATGCGGCGCCCGCGACCGTACCCCTGCTGCCGTCGGGCAAGCTGAGTGTCGATGTCGGCAGCAAGTACAGGCACGCCGGCTGGCATGCCCTCGAGCACGGAAACAAGCGCGGGGCCGTGGGATTCCCCGGCGGTGGTGAAGCGAAGCGAGGCCATGTCGCAACGTAGGCAGACAGGGCCTCAAAAGAAAAGACAGGCGACCCGGGGGGACCGCCTGCCTTTTCCTCCCCCACTCCGCCCCGCCCTTACAGGCAGGTGGTCGTGAAGTTGTCGCCGAGGGAGACGAGCGTCACCCCGCGGACGGTGGCGCCGACCAGCACGAGCTGGCCATTGGGGCGCACCGTGGACTTGATGGGACCGATGATCGGATCCCGGATGGGCACCTGCGCGATGCGGCGATAGCAGTAGGTATCGTACACATCGATGACCGGCTCACTGGAGGCCACGAAGGCCAGACGGGTGCGGAGCGGCGTGGAATTCGCACCGCGATTGAGCGGATGGAAGTCGAGGCCACCCGTGCTCGCCCGTGACTGCAGGATGCCCTGCAGGCGCAGTGTGCGATCGAAGAGATACGTGGAGTCGCCCTTCACCGCATTCAGTTCGCCATCGAAGTTGATGCCGACGCCTTGGACGCGGGCGAAGGTGTTGGCGATGAAGTCGGTCACGTCGAGCGGCCGCGAGATGCCGCGGTCGATGACGGGGATGGGCGGCGTGGGGTCGAGACCCATCGTCGCGTCGTAGGTCATGGCGCGGCTGCCCAACACCGGCCCGCCCTCACCGAACACGGCGCGGCGGAAGTTGCCCGAGTTGCGCGTGAAGGTGGTGTCGCGGAAGGCCAGCTGATCGATGCGCACGACGATGGAGAAGTCGAAGGCACTGCCATCGGCACGCTGGACGCGCTGCTTGTACGGCACCAGCAGCGAGTCACTCCCAACGCCGCCGGCGGCGAAGCGCTCCACTTCGAGCGTGTCCGCGCGGCCTTCGCTCGTGCCCATGGCCTGCTCGAAGAAGAAGTGCGACGAGGCCTTGTTCAGGTTCTCCCAGCGCAGGGTGCCCTGATTCGGGAAGGGCCGCGACTGACCGGGCGTTGGCGTGGTGGAGTACGCCAGGATCACGTCGCCGCAGGGGCTGCCTGGTGCAGTACCACCATTGCACGTCGCCGCCAGATACTGCGGGCGATCGGAGAAGTCGTACACCGTGCGCTGCGTGATCAGCTGATCGGTGGTGGCCGAGCGGATGGTGGTGATGCTGTACGCGATCAGGTTGGGCAGCGGATAGCGATAGACTTCGCGTCCCGTGTTGCCCGCGTTGAGATTCACGTAGCTGACGTTCGTACCACCCGAGTTGGCCACGAGGATGGTGTCACCCATCACGCCGTCGCGATTGCGCGGCCACGCGGCCAGGCCCCAGGGACGCGAGCCCACGATGACCGGCGACAGGAAGGTGGAGTCCGCGAGGTTGTACACCTCGAGCACATTGCGCTCGATGTTGGACAGGTAGAGACGGTCGGTGCGCGGCACATAGAGCGCGTCGGCAATCTGTCCACCCGCCGGCAGCGGATTGGTATAGCCGGCCACGACCTGCACCGTGTCGCTGCGCTGACCACCCGACGGGAAGCGCGCCACATCGCGGCGGCCGTTGGCGTTGCGGGCGAAGCCCGCCACCGTGACCTGCGTGGGGAACACGTTCACCGGGATGCGGGTGCGGAAGGTGCGCACCAGCGTGGTGAAGGCGCCGTTGCTGGACACGGAGTCGGCTGTCACGAGTTGCCCCGTGAGCGTGCGGACTTCGTAGCCGAGCGTGGTGATGCCCACCGGATCGGTGGCTTCCACGAATACGGTGTCGGTGATTTCCACGCGGCCTGAGACGCCGGTCCGCACCACGGGCACGGTGTTGGCGTTGGCCGGGCTCTTCACTGCGTACGACACCGGGTTGCCCAGCACCCGCTGATTGAGCGAATCGGTGATGAAGGGCGTGACCTGGATGGTCGCGCCACGCACCGAGTCGGGCAACACCAGCGTGTCGAGCACCGAGATGGAATCGCGGAGCGGCGAGGTGTAGCTGACGGAATCCTGAACGACGAAGGCGCCGGCAATCTGATAGCCCAGCGTGCGCACCTTGTAGCGCGCCTTGCCGGACAGCGAAAGCACCACGGCCTTTCCGCTCACCACCGGCGAACCGGCGGTGGGACTGGTGATAAGGGCCTGCGGCGGCTCGAGGTTGCCGACGGTGAGGGCCACACGGGCCGTATCCGACGCGTTGCCTGCGCCATCGACGGCCAGTGCACGCGCCGTCACCGTCGCCCCGATGGGCGCGTTGGACGGGACGCGCACGTTCACGTTGATGGTGAGCGTGGTGACCGCGCTCGTCATGACCGTGTCGTACTCGGCCGTCACACCACCAGTGAGCAGCAGGCGGACGCGCTTCAGTCCGATGTTGTCAGTGGCGTTGATGGTGACCGCCAACAGGGAGTCGGCGGTGGGATTGCCCTTGGCCATCTGCACCCGCGGCTTGATTTCGTCGCGGAAGGGCGGATCGATTACTTCGTCACCGTCGCAGGCACTCAACAGCGCGGACGTCGCGAGGACGGCCAGGCCGAGCAGCCGGCGGGGTGTGGGGCGCGCGTGGGCGCCCCGGGGCGAATGTGCGGGCATGGGATTCAAGTCCTCGTCGCGTCAGCGGCCCGGCGGCGGCGAAATGCCTTCGTCGAGAATGTGCGGCGTGACCAGGATGAGCAGGTCGCGCTTGGTTTCATTCTTGGTGTTCTGCGAGAACAGGCGACCGATGAACGGCAGGTTCATGAGCACCGGGATGCCGCTGCGGAAGCGCGTCGTCTCGGTGACCGTGAGGCCGCCGATGACCGCGGCCTCGCCGTCGGCCACCAGCACCTGCGACTCGGCGCGCTGGCGGTTGAAGATCACGCCCACATCGGTGGCGGCGAGTTCAGCGCTCGAGTTCTCGGCCTTGATGTTGAGCATCACCATCTTGTTGTTGGTGATCTGCGGCGTGACCGAGAGCTTGATGCCGGCTTCTTCCTTGGAGACCGCGGCGCGGGGGAAGAAGGCCGCCGCATTCGGCGCCTGGCCGCCGGCACCGCCACCACCACCCTGACCACCCTGCGCACCCTGACCACCGGCGTCGATGACGCGGATGGGAATCTCCTGACCGACGAAGATCTCGGCGCTGCGATTGTTGAGGATGGTGATGCTGGGCTCCGACTGCACATCAGCCAGCGATGAGGTCTGGAGCGCGTTGAGGAAGGCCGTCAGCTGATAGCGACCCAGCGCGGTGCTGTAGATCAGGTTGAGCGCGTTCGGCTTGATGGCGTTGTTGGCGTTCGCGATACCGGCGATGGCATTGCCACCGAGGTTGATGCGCGCCGGGCCCTGGAAGGGTGTGCCGCCGCCCATGGCATCGGGCACTCCATCACCATCGGTGTCGACGGGCGAGAGCGTGTTCGGATCGGTGCGCGGCACCAGCTGCTGGAAGAACTGCTTGTTGCCGGTACCCAGATCGTAGGCCAGGCCGATGTCCTGGATGCCCGTGCGATTCACGAACACGATCTTGGCCTTGATAGCTACCTGCGGCGTGCGGATATCGAGCTGCTGAATGCGGGCCACGATTTCCGGCAGACGCGACGGCACTTCGGTGATGATCAGCTTGTTGGTGGCGCTGTCGGCGGCCACTGAGCCGCGTACCACGCAGCCCTGACCACCCTGCTGCTGGCCGGCCTGTCCGCCCATCTGTCCGCCCTGCATGGGGAGACCCATCTGCTGACCAGTCTGCGCCGTGGAGATCTGCGAGCAATCGCGGGCCAGCAGCGCCGACACGGTGTTTCGCAGCGTGGCCGCCTTGGCGTAGTTGATGTCGACGATCTGCGTGACGAGCGGCTCAAGCGCCTGATTGGTGGCGAGACGCTGGTAGCTGTCCACCGTAATGATGCCGCTGGCGTCTTCAGTGGCGGCCAGACCCTGCGACTGCAGGATGGCCTGAAGGGCCACATCCCAGGGCTTGTCGGCGATGTCGGCCGTGACCAGGCCGTCGACGTCCTTGCCCACCACGATGGTGCGGCCGGAGAAGGTCGCGAAGGCCGCGATCACGTCGCGGATGTTCGTGCCATCGTAGCTGACGGTGATGCGCGGCTTCTGCGGCTGACGGCGCGCGGCGGCCACGGTTTCGGTCGTGGCGAGCGTGCGGGGAGTGAGCGGGGAGTTGTCGGCAGCGACCGTGGAAACAGCGGCAGCCGTGGGCTCGGGAGCCGTTGTAGCGGAAGCCTCAACAGCAGCAGCCTTGACCGCGGTGGTCTCGGCGGGTGCGGCCGTGTTCAGTTCCAGCTTGCCGGCAGCCACCGCCGTGGTGGTGGCACCGGTGAAGTTCTTGGAGCCCCAGCGCGCGAACTGCGCCACCGGTGCATCGACCAGCAGGCGCACGATGTCGCCGTCCCGCTCGATGACGTAAGAGTGCGTCTGATCGAGATCGATGACGATGCGCACCGTATCGGCGCGGTACTGCGAGAGGCGCACGTTGCGCACGGCGCCGCGAGCCTTGCCGTCATAGTTGGACGGAATGGCGAGGCTGGCCCCACCCAAGTCGACTACAATGCGCGACGGATTGTCGAGCGTGAAATGCGCGAGGCTGACCCCGGCGTCGACAGCCAGCGCCACCACGGCGCCGCCTTCGGACGGCGCCACTTCGATGGCGCGCACGCGGCCACGGACCGCATTGTCAGGTGTGGTGGCCACAGGGGCCGGAGATACGGTGCGCGCCAGGGGTGCGGTGGGCACCGGAGCGCCGTGCACCAGGAGCGCGGTCATCACCGCAACGGTCGTCGGTCCCATCATGGGTTCCTCGCTTTCGTCGTGTCGCTGCTCAGCGGCAGCGTTTCCTGCCGATTGAATCCGAATTCTTCGATGGTGAACTGCACAGCCTTCTGCTTGATGGCACTCACACGCAGGCGGCCCAGCTGCTGGCCCGCGCGCACGCGGTACTGCACTTTCGAGAAACTGTCGCGGAGAATGGCGACGGAGTTGTTGCCATCGGGATCGAAGGCGACGGCCACGAGGCGCAGATCGCTGAGCAGCGGACGGATGTCGCTGCTCGACATGAGCGACTTGTACGGGTCGCGGCGACCCCCGCTGCTGTACGAGTAGGTCTCGCGGGCAATCACGATTTCCGACGGCGCCTTGTCGCCCTTCGTGTTGGCGGCAGGACTGGCGCTGGGCGCCACCACGCCGGCCGACTCACCGGACACTGTACGCGTCTTGACGGGCGCGGCCGACTGGGCACCGAGCGACGCCGCCGACATGGCGACGAACGCGAGGGCACTGAGCGCGAGAGGACGGATCATGACGAACGCTCCTTCGCGGCGCGCGCGGGCGCCGTCTTTTCCACGTACGTTTGCAGCGTGATGGTGGACGCGAGCGCGTCCTTCTGACTGGTGCGCAGACTCGACGAGGCGCGCTGTGCACCCATGGCAATGCTGAACTTGACCGGCGCCACGATGCGCGGCAGCGAGCCCACGTTGGCGAGGAACTCGCCCACCTGGTGATAGCCGCCGATGATGGTGACGGTGTAGCGGTAGGTATCGAAGCGCTCACCGGCAATGACCGGCTCCGGCATCACGCCGCCCACATCCAGGCCGGCGCGGCGTGCCGCCGTGCTGACTTCCTCGAGCAAAGCGGGCACTTCGTTGCCCGTCGGCACGAGACGACGCATGACGGTGAGTGCCGAGCGATTCTCGGCGGCTTGAGTGCGCAACGACTCGATGGAGCCGCTCGCGAACTCGCGGGCCGCCTTGAGATTGGCTTCCTCGAGCTGCTCGATGCGCGTTTCATCAAGCGCGAGCTGCTCGTTGGTGGAGGCGTAGGGATACATCCAGTACAGGAACGCCAGAGCGAGCGCCGCGAAGGCAATCAGCAGCTTGACCTGGTCCCGCTGGGCTGTTGGGAGAATGGACATGATCGACTCGGTTCAGCGCACGGGGACAACAAGCGGCGTCGTCTGGATGACGCCCTTCGGGGGCACTTCGTATTCGGCCTTCAGCTCGAACTGCGTGACGTCCTTGCTGTCGACGATCACGATTTCCGACTTCGTGAGCGCGACCTTCTGGATGAAGGGCGAGCTTTCGAGCTGCCGCATGAACATCGTGAGGGCCTGAATGTCCACCGTCTGCCCGACGAGCTTGAATTCGAGCGGATGATGCACGGCAATCGTGTCGGCGACCGCCTTGGCCTTGGCCTCCTTCTTCGCGGCGGCAGCCGCAGCCGGTGCCGCGGCCGTCACCGCCGAATCCCCACCCGGAGGCAATGGCGCATCGCTGGTCTGTTCAAGCGACGTCAGCCAGGTGTAGGCCGGCAGCGCGCGGCTCACTTCATCGAGGATGTGCGCCCAGTTGTAGCGGTTGTCGTCGATGGTGCGAATGATCTGCAGCTGGCGATACACGGAGTCGCGCTCGCTCGTGAGCTTGTAGCGCGCCGACAGCACCTTCTCGTAGCGCGTCGAATCGCGTACCGCGCGATCGAGGCGCTCGCCGAGTTCGGCGGCGCGGGCGTTCTGCGCGGTGAAGAGGAAACCGACGGAGGCGACGGCCACCACGACCGACGCGGCTGCACCGAGCAGCCACGGGTCCTTGACGCCGCCCCCGAGGGCGCTGAGCGATGACGCGAGGCCCGCGACACCCGAGGTCCGCGTGCCCTTCTTCGCGCCGGGCAGGAGATTGATCTGAATCATCATGGGCGGGATCCTCAGGCGGCCGCGCGAAGGGCGAGGCCCACCGGCAGCATGAGCAGCGGGGCGACTTCGTCCGTGGAGAGGAATTCCATGGCTCCCTCACGCACCGTGAGCTGGGCCAGGGCGTTGGCCGGCTGCACCGGCATGCGCAGACGATCAGCCAGCCAGGGCAACAGACCCGGCACTCGGCTTCCACCACCGCAGGCGTACACCGCGCGGATGGCGCCGAAGCTGCGCGACGAAGTAGCGAGGAAGGTCGCAGCGCGCTCGAGGCCGATGGCGAGTTCTTCACCGCGCATGGCGATGATGTTCTGAAGCAGGTGATGTGACTCGCCGCCACGCAGCAGGTCTTCGGCTTCATCCGCGCTCAGGCCTTCGCGCTGCAAGTCCTCGCGGAAGCGCCGCGTACCCACGCCCAGATCGCGCGTGAGAATGGGCGTGCCGTCGTCGAGGATGTTGAGGTTGGTGGCTTCGTTGCCGATGTTGAGCAGCGCCACCGTCCCGTTCATGGCATCGGGATAGTTGGTCTCGAAGGCGTTGTGCAGCGCGAACGCGTCGACGTCGATGACCGAAGCCGGCGCACCGGCTTCCTGCAGCAGATTCTGCCGCGTCTCGACGAGTTCACGCTTGGCAGCCACGAGCAACACGCTCATGTCGAGGCCATCGCCGTCGGGGTCGAGCACCTGGAAGTCGAGCTCGACGGAGTCCATGTCAAAGGGCACGTGCTGTTCCGCTTCCCAGCGCATCAGCTCACGCGCCTGCTGCTCCTTCACGCGCTCCATCTGAATCTTCTTGACGATGACATCGCGTCCGCCGACGGCGGCCACGATGTGCTTCGTCTTGACGCCCGTCGCGGCGATGGTCTGGCGGATGGCGTCGGCCACGATACCGTGGTCCATGACTTCGCCTTCCACGATGACCGTGTCGTTGAGCGGCGTGATGACGACCTTCGCCAGCTCCGGCTTCGATCCGCTGTGATCGATGACGACGGCCTTGACGAGGCCTGAGCCGACATCAAGTCCGACCGTGAGTTTCTTCCGACCGAAGAGCGCCATGGGACTGGGGGGTTGCACAGTGAGGAGCATTCCGCCTGTCCCGCGCGGCGTACGGCTTGAGGGACAGATTGACCTGTCAGGACCTGACTTGTCTCCCTTGAAACGACCCGCGACTCACGAGGTAACGCTGGTCACAGGGGGGTTCACGGGCGTGCGGTGCCACTTTGTGACAGTGCGGGCCCATTCAGCCTCCAACGGGTCGGTCCTTCTGACCGGGTGTCGGTTATCCGGTGACATAGGTCACCAACCTCGACCTGGCGTGCGAATGCCAAACACGGCGGCACGCGGACGGGCGAGTGTGGCCAGCGCGAGATCCACTGCGCAGGGGTCGAACTGCAGGCGCGAAGACGGGCCCAATTGCACGACATCGGTCGCGGCGTCATTCGCAATGACGGCGCCGTGCACCGTGAGTTGCCCGGCGCGCGCATCAAGCGAACGACGCACCATCAGCAGGCCTCGCAGCTCCACTTGCCCTTCGATGACGACGTTGCCGTTGACGACCAGCAGTCCGTTCCAACGCAGCGGACCGCGAAGGGTGAGCAATGGGACGTCGAAACGGCGAGCGCGCCAACCCGGGTCGGAAATGGGCGACTGCACCGCGTCGGTGTTGGCGTGCGCCGGCAACCGAGCCAGTACATCGGCCCAGCCGTTCTCCACGGCATCGCGCTGTGCGGACGTCGTGGCCCGCCATGCCGGCATGGTGGACCACAGGCGTCCGCTGTCTGGTGAGACATCGGCCGCCACGACTGGCGGGACACTGGGCAGCACATACGTGCCCGGACACCATGACGTGGCGAGGGGCGCGGTCTCCGAGATTGTTACACCGTCTTCGCCCTCCACCATGGCCAATGCGGTGAGCGGCGACTCGCGAGGTACGACGGGCGGTGCGAGCCAGAAGGCGCGCCGTTCAGTACGGCGGGCAACGAGAGTTCCCGGTGGACCACTGGTGGCGGCGGGCTGTGCATCGAGTTCCAGCCACGCGACGAGCGGATGGGTGCGTTGCCAGGACGAGCGCACTCGAATGGCTTCGACGTGCGCATCCGGGCGCCAAACACGTTGTGCGAGGTCATGTCGCGTCAGCGAATCCTGCGCGTACGTGGCGACCGCCTGCACCGCGGCTTCGTCGAGTGCGCGTACCACCTGCTGCGCGCGACGTGCGGAGTCCGCGCTGCGTGACGCGCGCCATGCCGTATGCAGCAGGCCGGTGGCGAGCAGGCTGATACTGGCCACGACCACAATGGTGAGTGGCAGGGTGCTACCTTTTCGCCTGCGGCCTCGCCGTGATTGCCCATTGCTCTTCATGGCTGTGGCGGGAGCGAGTCAGGCTGCGGCGCGCCGCGCAGCGCCAATTGCACCTGCACCGAATCGCCGGCGCCAACGGTGCGACCGGCGGTGGTGTGCGGCGCGCGCAGCGTGAGCGTCAGCAGCGCGGCCTCACTGGCGTTGGATGTGGGCGCCCCCCGCCAGTTCGCAGCCTGAATGCGCATACCACCGGCGACGGCGCTGTAGAGTGGCCCGGCCAGCGGCTGGACCGTTTCCCATCCGCTCACATCAAGCGTGCGACGACCGATCCACCATTGCCCATCGCTGCGGTAGTGCGTGTAACGCGTACGACGCTGCAGCAGCACGGGCGTACCCGGTGCGAGGTCGGGCCCCCAGGTGGAGTCCACCACCGTACGCCAACGCGGCAGACGCAGTCCGTCACCCGCTGCGCCGCACGGTCCCTGGCCCAGCGCGCTCCATGTACCGGTCGCCATCCGTGCGGGCACTGGCGCGCTGACCAGTGCCCCGCCGGTGGGGAACGCCGCGTGTTGCCAAGCGGTGAGCGCATCGCCGGGGCGCGCCACGCCGAGTGGCGAGGGGCTGAGCGCCGACATGTCGCCCAACACCAATTGATCAGGGGCCGGCCGATTGCAAACCACGGCCGCCGCCAATACCGCGTCGAACTCGAGCAGCGTGTCACTGACCGCCACCACATCACCCACGCGCAATCGATCGACATCGTGCGACAACACAAGCACCGCATGCCGCAGCTCGCGCGACACCTGCAGTGTGCGTCCCTGGGTGCGTGCGGAGCGCGCAACGGAGAGCATCAGCATGACGGCCAGGCTGCCCATGATCGCCATGAGCGGCAGGGCCACCAGCAGCTCGATGAGGCTGCTGCCGCGAGGGCGGCGGCGTCTTGTTTGGCGTCGCGCCGCGCGAAGTGACCCGGACCTCACTCGCATAACGCAGCCCCCAGCGACGACAACTCATGCCAGGTTTGGCCAGTATTCGACACGACGAGCGCACTGGGTCGCCACATCAGGCGCAGCCGCTCGTGTCGCGCCGGCCCGTCCGGCTGCTCCGTCCCATCCACCGTATAGCGATTCCGCACCGCTTCATTCGTGGTTGAAGCCGACGACTCACAGGCATGCAGCTGCAGCGCACTGCTATGTGAGAGCAGCGTGCGCTGCGCCACGTCCTGTGCGAGGGCGCTGTTCACGAGCATGGCCGACGAGTTGGCCAACAGCAGCACCACCGTGGCGCTGGCGCTCAGCAGCACCATGGCCACGCAGCACTCGACGAGCGCGCGCCCGGATCGGAGAGTGGGCAGATGTGACATGGGGCCACGGTATCACCCGTGGCCCCAGATCATGTCATCAGAACGTTGCGCGTTGTGTCATGGGAACGCGGGCGGCACATCGGCTGCGATACGTCGCAAGCCGCTGGCGTGCAGCGGCAGCAGAATGACAAAGGCCGCACCACCTTCGCGGGCCCGCTGCACCCAAATCGTGCCGCCCAGATTCTCGATGGTGCTGGCCACGATGGCGAGTCCGAGGCCCGTGCCCTTCCCCGGCTGCTTGGTGGAGAAGAACGGCTCGAAAATGCGCTCTTCGTCTTCGGGCGAAACGCCGGTGCCCGAGTCGGCAATAACCACCTGCAGAAAGCGCGACGGAGACTCGGGCCTGGCCAGCCAGGCGATGGCGCGCTTGCTGGGCCGGTGCGCCCAGCGCTGCGGCTCCGGGTCGGTGCGCCGCTTCTCAATGGACTCAGTAAAGGCCGAGGCCTCGTTGATGCGCGAGCGAATGACGATGTCGCCCTCGCGGTCCATCGCATCCACCGCATTCAGCAGCAAGTTCACGAACACCTGCTCCAGATCATGCCGCTCGGCGTACACCACGCCATCCGGGGCCTCGAGTTCGCGGTCCAGACGGAAGCGCCGCACAATGCCCTGATCGGCCAGGAGACGCAGCACGTCCTCGATGACCTCGTCCACCACGATGGGCTTGGGAGTGAGCCGGCGCGGACGCGCGTAATCAAGCAGGCCGCGCATGATGCGATCAATGCGCGTGATTTCGCGCTCGAGCGCATCGATGGGCTCGGCCGTGCCCGGCACGTCCCGTGTGCGCATGCGCAGCAGGTGCGCATAGTTGGCAATGGCCGACACCGGATTGCCGATTTCGTGCGAGATGCCGGCGGCAATGCGCCCCATGGTGGCGAGTTTCTCCACCCGCAGCCTGGACTGCGTGGCCGCGTTCATCTGCTCGGTCATGCGGTTGATGCTGTCGGCGAGGCGGTTGAACTCCTCGGTGCTGGCCGGCGGGACGGTGCGTGACGAGTCGCCCTTGGCCATGGCGTCGGCGGCCTCTACACAGTGTCCAAGCGGCTGCTCAATGAGTTCGGCCACCTGCCTCTGCAGCATGCTGGCCGACACGAGGGCAATGAGAAACACCAACAGCACGACGATGGGCCACCGGATGGCAGCGGGCAGCTGCTCGGTGAACCACATGGTGGTGATAATGGCAACAATGAGACCGCTGCTGGCGAGGACGAGCACGCGCTGCAGGCGATCGTGGATGCTGGGCCGCTTGATTTCCGTCACGCGGGGAGGATGCAACCTCGGCGCGAGTGGGGCAACCGGAAACGGCAAAGGGGTCAGGCTTTCGCCCGACCCCTCCCCCCCAACCAGTGTGGCCTGCCGTGGCTGGCCGTGCTGTTGGATTGTCCGTGTTGCGTGCTGCGGTAAGCCGGTGGCTTACTTGCAGGCCGCGCCGTACGGGATGCCTTCCTCGATCGGCGCCACAGCCGCGGCACCCACCGCGATCTGGCAAACCACACCCGAGGCGGCATGCGTGGCCGTCGCGCTCCAACCGTCAGCCGCCGGCGTCACAGCCACAACCATGCCTTCCGAGCCGTAGGTCGCGGGGACCGTCCAACCCAAATACGTGCCACCCTCGGAGAAGAACGCTTCGCCCATCGGGACCAGGTTCTTCAGGTCGGACTTGGCGGCCGTGACGTAGGCCTTCTTCTTGGTGTCAGCGAACTTCGGGATCGCGATCGCGGCCAGGATGCCGATGATGACGACGACGATCAGGAGTTCGATGAGGGTGAAACCCTTGCGAGTGCGCTTCATGGTGGAATCTCCAATGGGGGTTGGTGCGTCGGGCTCGTCCTAGGTGACGCGCCCTTCGACGCCATGCAGAATGGCAACTGCCTTGCCAGCACGGCGGCCCCAATTAAAGCTGTTGCCACATAACGACTTGCATCATTTCTACGCGCATTGGGTCCTCGCGACGGCGCTCGGATTTCGCAAGATTCCTTGCAGCGTGCAATCCCCCAGTCGCGGCCTGCCCAATCGCCCTGTGCCGGCAACGAAACAGCGCCGTCACGGCTGTGACGGCGCTGTTCATCTCCCCTGGCCCGCGGTGCAACGCGGCATCAGTTGCAGACAGTGCTGCTCTTGATGTTGGGGCCCGAAGTGAGCGTGCACTGCACGCCGGGCAGCGCCGTATGGCTGGCGGTGGCGGTCCAGCCCTGACCGGCAGGCGTGAACGAGAGCGTCACGCCCTGTGAGCCCAGCGGCGGGGTGAAATTGGCGTAGGACTGGTCCTGGGAGAACACGGTCTCCGCCATCGTGGCCACGCGCTTGAGATCCGCCTTCATGGTGGCGTAGTGCGACCGGCGCTTGGAATCACCGAACTTGGTGATGCCCAGCATGGCCAGCAGACCGATGATGACGACCACGGTCAGCATTTCGATGAACGTGAATCCGGCGCGGCGTCGCGAATGGGATTGTGACATCAGGCATCTCCGTAGCGGGCAAGCTTGCGATACAGGGTGGACGGATCAATTCCCAGCATGTCGGCGGCGCGACTCTTGTTGCCGCCCTCGTTCTGCAGCACCCACTGGATGTAGGCCCGCTCGATGGCTTCGAGTGTTGGCGTGACGGGGGCGCGTTCGCTCACCAGCGGTTCAGCACGACGCGAGGTGACCCGTTCGGGCAGGGCCTCGGGCCGCACCACATGCCCCGACGACAGAATCACGGCGCGCTCGAGTGCATTCTCCAGCTCACGCACGTTGCCCGGCCAGGCGTAGGCCATCATGGCGTCGAGCGTGTCTTCTCCCAGCACCTTGGGATCCTCGCCGCGCAGCAGGGCCGAGCGATTGAGGAAGCTCTCGGCCAGCAGCGGAATGTCATCGGCGCGCTGACGCAGCGGCGGCAGGTGCACGGCAATGACGTTGAGACGATAGTAGAGATCGGCACGGAAGCCGCCGCGCTTGATTTCTTCTTCGAGTTCGCGATTGGTGGCCGCCAGCACGCGGGTATTCACCGGCACCGATTCCGTCGCACCTACGGGAATGATCTCACGCTGCTGCAGCACGCGCAGCAGCTTGACCTGCGTGGACGGCGTGGTCTCGCCGATTTCGTCCAGAAAGAACGTGCCCTGGTCGGCCGCAGCAAAAAGACCGGTCTTGTCCTTCACCGCACCGGTGAACGAGCCCTTCACGTGGCCGAACAGTTCGCTCTCCAGCAGCGACTCCGGCAGGGCGCCACAGTTGATGCTGAGAAAGTTGTTTGGTGCGCGTGAACTCAGTTCATGGATGTAGCGCGCGATGACTTCCTTGCCCGTGCCCGACTCGCCGGTGATGAGCACCGTGGAGTCGGTGGGCGCCACGGTTTCGGCCAGGTGCAGCACATCGTTCCAGCTCTTGCTGCGGCCAATGGGCCGACCGGCCGTGTTGCGCTCGCGGCGACGAATTTCCTGTTTGAGCTCCTGGTTCTCGATGCGCAGCTTGCGATGCTCGGCCGCGCGCCGGAGAATGGCCACCAGCTCGTCGTTGCGGAACGGCTTCTGGATGTAGTAGAACGCGCCCTCGTTCACCGCCTGCATGGCCGACTGCAGCGTGGCCTGTGCCGTCATGAGAATGACCGGCATGTTCGGGTCGTTCTGGCGAGCGGCGCTCAACACCTGCACACCCGTGACATCGGGCATGCGGACATCGGTGAGCACAATGTCCGGCTGCAGCTCGGTCAACTTTTCAATGCCCTGTCGTCCGCCCTGCGCCACATGCGGCGCAAAGCCTTCCGACTTGAGCAGGATGCGCAGCGAATCGAGGATGCCCGATTCGTCGTCGACGATGAGAACGCGCGGCAGATCCGCGGTGGCAGGAGCGATCACGCAGCAACTCCGGTTGCACGAACTGATGAAGTGTCAGACGCAGCCCGCGCGGTGGGCAGCAGGATGGTAAAGCGGGTTCCCACGGGCAGGTGGTCGACGGTCACGAGACCGCGATGCGCCTCCACCGAGCGGTGCACCACTGGCAAGCCCAGACCACTGCCACTGGCCTTGCCCGACACGAAGGGTTCAAACAGGCGGCCGCGCAGGTGATCGGGCACGCCCGGCCCGTCGTCGGTGACCGTGATGGCCAGCAACTCACCGGCGATGGCGCGATGGTTGCGGCCTTCGCCGTCATGCACATGACGTGACACCGTCACAAACACGTGTCCCGCAGGGCCTACTGCCTGCACGGCGTTGAGCACGAGATTGAACACCGCGCGATGCAGCAGGTCCTCGTCGCCAGTGAGCGGCGGCAAGTCGGGCGAGACATCCACCTGTACCTGCACGTTCTCGCCGCGATCGGGATGCGAGGCCGCGAGGGTGGCTGCCGCCTGCACCAAGGCTCCGAGATCCAGGGACGCGGTGTGGGTCACCCGCGCGCGCGCGAAGTCGAGGAACTCGGCCAGCAGGCGGCTCAGACGATCGGCCTCACGCACAACGAGGCCGTGCAAGATGCGTTCGTCTTCGTCTTCTGTCTGACCTTGCTGCGCCACCCGCAGCGATTGCCGGCGCGCCAACTGCTCGGTGGCGCTGCGAATGCTGGCCAATGGATTGCGAATTTCGTGCGCCAGCGATGCGCTGAGCTCGGCCACGGCCTGCAGGCGTTCGGCGCGCACATGCAGCGTCTGAAGCCGCTTGCTGTCGGAAATGTCCTGAAAAATGGCGGTGGCCGTGGTGCTGGCATCTGGACGGATGCCATCGGCCACGGTGGTGGTGACACCGATCTCCACGTCTTCATCACCGCGGCGAATGACGCCTTCGGCGCGTGTGGTGCGCACCCCATCGCGGGCGCTGCGCTCCACGAGGTCGGTGAGCTGCGGCGAGACGCGGCGCAGTGTGGGCAACACGGGCCGCCCGATGTAGGCGCGCAGGTCCAGTTGCAGCAGGTCCGATGCGGCCGGGTTGGCGTAGAGCAAACGGCCCTGCGCATCGACGGTAAGGATGCCGGAGCGAATGGTGCGCAGAATGTCGGCGGCTTCGAGCTGCACCTTGGCCAACTGCGCGGCCAGCGCTTCACGTCCCGAGCCCGCCTGGCGCAGGCGCTGCGCAACAAAGCCCGTCCCCAGCGCCACGACAATGAAGACCACCGTTTGCACGGCAAAGCCAAGACCGGGCGAGCCGCCACGCAACCAGAGTACGTCGGCCGCGTACAGCCCGCAGGCGCCGGCCGCGACCGCCAGGCCGCCGCGCATGGGCAGCAGCAGCGCGCCACTGGCGATGACCAGAATATAGAGGGCGGCGAACTGCGAGCTCCAGCCGCCGGTGATGTGCACAATGCTGGTGACCAGCAGCAGGTCAATGACGCACTGTCCCGCGAAGTACAAGCGCCCCAACGGCTTGCCGTTGGTGCCATAGAGGGCCGAACCCACTGTGGAGAAGGTGGCCACGGCAAAGGCCAGGGTGGCCACCAGCGTGTCCGTTGGCTCGGCCTGCGTCCATACGAACACAGCGGCCACCAGGATGGCGGAGGCCAACGCCATGCGTCCAAGCCACACCCAGCGCAGCACGCGGGATGGCTCGAGCAGCTCCTGAATGGGGTCCTGCGGAAACGCCGGCGTGTAACGCACGCTGGTCCGGGTGCCGGGAACGGTTGAAAAACGGATTCGTGCAGAATGCAAGAGGCGCGGAATGCCATGCGGTCTTGCAGATTGCACTATCTGGACGAACCAGTCGTTTCATCGTTTCCTTTCGTCATGCTTTCCGACCCTTCGTTGTCCATTGAGCCGGACCTGACCTTCGGGACCATATCGGTCCGGCTCCTGTTCGTGCTCATCCTTGTCCTGCTGAATGCCTTTTTCGTGGCAGCAGAATTCGCCCTTGTGGGGGCGCGTCGCAGCAAGATCGACCAGATGGTGGCCGACGGCGACAAGAGTGCCCTGGTGGTCCAGCGGGCCCTGAGCCAGCTCGATCGCTACATCTCGGGAACCCAGCTGGGCATCACGCTGGCGTCGCTGGCGCTGGGTTGGATTGGCGAGCCGGCGGTGGCGGTGCTGGTGGACCGGGCCCTGCACGCGGTGGGGGTGGACGTGCCGCCCGGCGCGGCGCACACTGGCGCCGGGATCGCGGTGGCGTTTCTCGTCATCACCTTCCTGCACATCGTGCTCGGTGAGCTCGCGCCCAAGTCCATTGCGCTGGCCATGCCGGAAGACGTGAGCCGCTGGGTGGCCCGGCCGCTGATGCTCTTTTCGCAGATCATGTCGCCGTTCATCAGCTTCCTGAACGGCACGGCCAATCGCATGCTGGCCATGGTCGGCGTGCAGCCAGCCAGCGAAGGCGGCCATGTGCACAGCCCGGAGGAGCTGCGGCTGCTCGTCATGCAGGCGCGTGCCCATGGCACGCTCGATGAGTCCGACTCGGCCATGCTGGCCGGCGTGTTCGACTTCCACAACAAGCGCGCCGAAGACGTGATGCGCCCACGCACCGAAATGGTGGCCATTGCGGAAGACGTGGACCGCGAGGAGCTGGTGGAGATCCTGCGGCGCGAGCGCTACTCGCGCTATCCGGTGTACCGCGACACGGCCGATGACATTGTGGGTGTGTTTCTGGCCAAGGACTTCTGGCTGGCCGAGCATCCGGAAACGTTCGAGCTGCGAGAGCACCTGCGCGAGCCGCTGTTCGTGCCGGCCACGCGGGCCGCCGAGCGTGTGCTCGATGACCTGCGCAAGACGCGGGCGCATCTGGCCGTTGTGCTCGACGAGTACGGCGGCACGGCCGGCATCGTGACCATGGAAGACCTGGTGGAAGAAGTCGTGGGCGATATTGCCGACGAATACGACCTGCAGTCTCGCGACGCCTTCGTGTTCAACGGCGTGCTGGAGCTGGCGGGTTCGCTGTCGCTGGTGGATGTGCGCTCCGACCATCGCCTGCCCATCCCTGAAGGCGATTGGACCACGCTGGGTGGTTACGCGTTTGCCGCGCTGGGCCGTCTACCCAAGGTGGGCGACCGGGTGAGCTATCCGGGCGGTGAGCTGGAGGTGGTGGCCATGGACGGCCGCCGTGTTGCCGCACTCCGGGTGCACAAGCGCGCCGAGGCGGCCGAGACCACGTGAGGTCGGCCTGATGAGCATCGAAAGCGACCTGTCGGTGGCACCGGGCACCTTCATCCCGCTCAGCGAGGTGGAGGTGCGGGCCATTTCGGGTGGCGGGCCCGGTGGACAGCATGTGAACAAGAGCGCGACGCGCGTGGCCATCGTGTGGAACGTGCGCACGAGTCGCGCGCTGCGCGACGAGCAACGGGCGCGCCTGCTGGAAAAGCTGGCCAGTCGCCTCGATGGCGACGGTGCGCTGCGCATTGTGGCGGGCGAGTATCGCAGTCAGCAGCAGAACCGGCGCGCGGCACTGGAGCGTTTGCAGCAGGTGGTGCAGCGTGCGCTCATCGTGCCGCGTACGCGCAAGGCCACCAAGCCCACACGTGGGTCCGTGGAGCGTCGGCTGGATGAAAAACGCCGCCGCTCCGAGACCAAGCAGGAGCGGCGGCGGGATGGTCACGATTAACGCGTGTTGACCACTGTTACCACGCGATGATGTTCACACCGGCGTAGTATGTGATGAAGTCGGCCCGCCCACGCACGGGCACGGCCGGCCGATTGTTCTCGAATGCGTCGCGCACGCGCTCGTCATTGAGATAGCGCACGTCGTCGTGGCGCAGGAAGCGCGCGCCCAGGTCGAGACGGACCGGATTGCGGCCGTTGTACACCCGGATGTATGCGCCCACCGCACCGCCGTAGGCCCACACGGCATCGCTGGAGTTGGTGGTACTGGCAAAGGGCGTGTTCGTGTTCTGCGTGCCCTCCACGGTGCTTTCCGTCCAGAAGACGGAGAAGCCACCCAGCGCCGAGGCGTAGGGCGTGAAGACGCCCGTGGGCCCCAGGAGCTGCGGGCCCGTTACCACGGACACGATGCTGCTGTTGGTGCGCAGGTTGAGCTGAATCAGCCCGCCCGTGCCCGCCAGCGGGATCTGCCGACGGCTGTTGGCGTAGGTCACGAAGGACGCGTCCGCCCGCCAGTTGATGATCTTGTTTTCGTCGAGACCGGCCAGCACGTAGCCGCCGATACCAAATCCGTTGTCCGTATTGCGGGCAAAGTCGCCCTTGGGCTCGGACACCTGCAAATGGGCTCCGAAGGAGCCTCGGCCTGATGGCGCGCCGTTCTGCGCCTGGACTTCATGGGACGTCAGCAGCAGCGCCGCGACGCCAAGTATCGCCATTCCTGGAACGGGCAGGACAGCGCGAGAGATGCGGATCATATGCTGCAGTACGCCACTTGGCCCCAAAGGTGTCACAACGCCACGCTCGGCTTGAGTCACGATTCTCAAGTCCCCACTTGAATCCCGAACCTTTCCCTCGTCATACTTCGGCCGCAATGACCGAACTGGACCGACTGTTCCTAACCCTGCGGCTGGCCCTCGCGATACTCGGGCTCAGCCTGGTCTCGCCGGTGGCGGCACACGCCATGGGTGAGGTCGCGGCGTTGGATACGATGGTCCAGCTCTCTGCGAATGACACGCAGCCCAACGGAACGTGGAGCGAGACGGCGGGTGCCATGTCGTGGCTGCTTGATGTGTCGCTGCACGAGGTACCGGACGAACCCTCAGGCCGCCGGCGAGCGTGGTATCGAGCCTGCCAGCGACGGGGAGGTCGTGACTCCCTGCCCTTCGCGGCCATTGTCCCTGAGCCGGGAAGCATTCCGACGCTCGCGCCGTTGTACCGGACGGAACAGCTTCAGGTGGACGCCGCGTGGCGCCATCCGGAGAGCCGGGTTGGGCGGGTCGGCGGAAGCCGCGCTCCGCCCACACAGCACCTGCACTGACCTGAACCTCGGCGGTACGTGTGGTCGCGCCGGCGATTGCACAGGCCACCCGCCGACGTGTATCCGAACCAACGCGCGCAGCGACGCAGCGGCGGTTCGAGACAGGAGCGGTGCGTGGGCTCCCGTTGTTGCTTCCCCGGAATTTTCGCGCGACCACCGTCTGCATCATACACTGCCAGCATGTCTGCACAGGCTACGCGTATCAATCAACTCGTCGCGGCCGCACTCGGTCTCGACGTCGAACAGGCGCGATGGCGCGCCCTGACCCGTCAGGTGGTCGTTCAGGACCCGCTGCCCGATCGCGTCCGCTCCATTGGCGGCGCAGTCGATGTGGGCTATCTCGACCGCGACCTGACCGCGGACCAGATACGAGAAGCCATCGATGAAGCCCAGGTTCCGGTCGTGCTGCTCTGTGCCAACGGCAACGATGGCATCGTGCTGCAACGCGGCCCTGACGACAGCATCGAGTACACGCGCGTGCTGCGCGATGGCACCGAGGAACGCGTGGTCGATGCGCCCGAGGGCCTCGCGGCGCGCCTGCTGCGCGACACGGGCCACAGCGGCACGTATCCGGCGCTCGCCCCCATGGCGCTCCGGCCGGCAACGTCGGTGCGGGGCCTCGGTGCGCCACACAGTCCAATTGGCAACGAGAAGGACGACGACCCCATCGAGCCCCTCTCACCGCTTGATCGCACCCTGGCCATGCTGGGGCGCGAACGCCGTGAGATTCTCACCATCTTCTTCTACGCCACGCTGTCCGGCGGCCTGAGTCTCATTCTGCCGCTGGCCGTCGGTGGCATTGTGCAGCTCGTGCAGGGGCGACTCTTCCTGCAGCCGGTGGTCGTGCTCATTTCGTTTGTCATTCTCGGCACCATCGTGGCCGGCGTGCTGCAGATCGGCATTCTGCGGGTGGTGGAGCGCATCCAGCAGCGCGTGTTTGCCCGCATGGCCCTCGAGTTCGCGTTCCGTGTGCCGCGCATGAAGTACGGCGCCTGGGTGGAGTCCAATCTGCCCGAGAAGATGAACCGTCTCTTCGAAGCGGCGGCCATCCAGAAGGGCATCTACAAGCTGCTCATCGACGTGCCCACGGCGCTGCTCACCGTGCTGTTCGGGCTCATCCTGCTCACGCTGTACAGCCCGTGGTTCTCGGTGTTTGCGGTGGTCGTCGTGGCCATCCTGTATCTCATTCTGCGCTGGACGGGTCCTGAGGGACTCGAGACGTCCATCGTGGAATCCAAGTACAAGTACAAGGCCGTGCACTGGCTGGAGGAAATGGCCCGCGCCTTCCACGCGTTCAAGTACGCCGGCGACTCCACGCTGCCCGTTGAACGCATGGACGACGTGGTGACCGGCTACCTCAAGTATCGCAAGAAGCACTTCGCGGTGCTCGTCAAGCAGACCATCGCGCTCATCGGATTCAAGACGTTCATTACGGCGGCCGTGCTCATTCTCGGCGCCGCACTCGTGCAGTCCAATCAGCTGCTGCTCGGACAGTTCGTGGCGGCGGAGGTGGTGATCGTCACGGTGCTGGTGGGCGTGGAGAAGCTCATCGCCAGTCTCGCCACCGTGTACGACGTGCTCACCTCGGTGGACAAGGCCGGCCTCGTGAGTGACCTGCCGCTCGAACGCCGCGGCGGCCTCGCGCCGGCGGCGGCGCCACAGCATGCGCCCAATCGCGGCATTGCCATTGAGGCCCGTGACCTGCGGTACCGGTATCCCGGCGCGTCCAACCCCACGGTCGAGGGCATCACGCTGCGCATTCAGCCCGGCGAGCGCGTGGCCATCATGGGTGTCGACGGCTCGGGACGCAGCACACTGCTCAAGTTGCTCGGCGGCCTCATCGAAGACTACGACGGCACCATCCGCTTCGACGGCATCACGCTGCGGGATCTCGACCGACCGGCGCTGCGCGCGCGCATCGGGCAGATGCTCTCCTGGAGCGACCTGTTCGACGGCAGCATCGAGGAGAACATCACGGTGGGGCGCGCCCACGTGACGCCGCTCGATGTGCAGCACACGCTCGACGAGCTCGATCTCACCGACGAAGTGCAGCGTCTGCCACAGGGCGTGCGATCGGAGATCACCAACAGCGGACGCAACCTGCCGGCACATCTCGCCAACAAGCTGCTCATCGCGCAGGGCATCGTGGGGAATCCGCGTCTTGTGGTGCTCGACGATTTCTTCCAGAACCTCGATGGTGCATCCCGTGCGCACATCATCCGACTGCTTACCGATCGGGCCCGTCCGTGGACGGTACTCGCCGTCTCGCACGACCCGCAGCTGCTGGGCGCATTCGACCGCGTGGTGGTGATGGAACAGGGCACGGTGATTGCCGAAGGCCGCTTCGATGCCCTGCGAGCCAACCCGGTCTGTGCGGCGCTGCTGCACGAGATCGTCAGCGAAACGCCCTATACCCCCGGAGCGTGACCCATGGGCATCTCCGATATCGATATTGAACGCGAACTCAAGCACCTGCCCCTCGAGACCACCACGCTGCTGGGCAAGGCCAACACCAGCCGCATCGTGTCACGGTGGTTGATCGGCATTCTCGTGGCGCTGGTGGCCATTCTGTTCCTGCCCTGGCAGCAGAGTGTGCAGGGCAACGGCGTGGTCACGGCGCTCAGCCCGTCGGATCGTCCGCAGCAACTGCAGTCCCGTATCGACGGTCGCATCGAGGCCTGGTACGTGGGCGAAGGCCAGTTCGTGAAGAAGGGCGATTCGATCGTTCGCATCTCCGAGATCAAGGAGGAGTACCTCAATCCGCAGGTCCTGCCGCTCACGGAAACGCAGCTGAATGCCAAGGAACGCGCCATCGCCGACAAGGGCGACAAGGCCGAGGCGCTCGCCGCGCAGATCGTGCAGCTCGAGCAGCAGCGCGACTTCAAGCTGCAGCAAACGCAGAACAAGCTGGCGCAGTACCGCGCCGAGGTGCGTCAGGCTGAGCTGGAAGACAGCGTGGCACGCGATCAGTTGCGGCGTCGCGAGCGACTCTTTCGCGACACCCTGGGCCTGATCTCGGTCAACGATCTGCAGTCCTTCCAGGTGAAGGCGCAGCAGACAACGGCCAAACTCGTGGAGAAGCAGCAGATGCTGGCCATCACCGAGACGGACCTGGCCAGCATTCCCGCCGAATACGGCGAGAAGATTGCCAAGGCCCGCTCGGATCGCGCGGCGACGCTGGCGGAAGTCAGCGAAGGGCGCGCCGACGCGGCCAAACTGCGGGACAAGGTTGGTGCTCTGACGCTGCGCCGCGAGTTCTACATGATCGAAGCGCCGCAGGACGGCTATGTGGTGCGCGCCACGCGCGCCGGTCAGGGTGAAATCGTGAAGGCCGGCGAGCCCATCGTGTCCGTACAGCCCGCGCGTCCGCAGAAGGCCGTGGAACTCTATGTGAAGCCCATGGACGTGGCGCTGCTCAAGCCCGGTCGCCATGTGCGTGTGTTCTTCGATGGATGGCCCGCCCTGCAGGTCTCGGGTTGGCCGCAGGTGGCGGTCGGCACCTTTGGCGCCACGGTGGCGGTCATCGATCAGTTCCCGAGTGCCGACGGACGTTTTCGTGTGCTGCTGGTGCAGGATACCTCGCACGACGAGCCATGGCCCGCGCAGCTGCGCCTCGGCACCGGTGCCGAGGGTTGGGCCATGCTCGACAACGTGACCGTCGGGTGGGAGCTCTGGCGTCAGCTCAACGGCTTCCCGCTGTCCATCAAGCCGGGCGACGCACCCTCGCCAAACCTTGTCGCCGGTGACGAACAGGCGCCGGCCAAGGGCAGCGGCAAGTGAGTCGCATGTCAGCGCGTACGCTCCTGTGCGGCCTGCTTGCGGTGTCTGCCACGTGGTTGCCTGCGCCCGCCGCGTTGCGCGCGCAGGCGGCGTCCGCATCCGACAGTGTGCGTCTTCGCACCAGTCAACTTGTGGGGCTGCGTGTAGACACCACCGGCGTGCCCTACGCCTTCCCGCAGTTCATGGACGAGGTGCTCGCCAACCACCCCGTGTCGCAGCAGGCGCGTCTGGTCGCCGAACAGGCGCGCGCCGAGCTGCGCATGGCGTGGGGTGCCTTTGACCCCAAGCTCTCCGCCTCCTGGGATCAGAAGCGTTCCTCGGGTACCGAGTACTACAACTATCTCAGCTCGGAGCTCAAGATTCCGCTTCCCGTCGGCGCCGACATCACGGTGGCCTACGATCGCACGATGGGGCGCTACTTCAATCCCGATCGTCGCACCGACGGCAACGGTACCATCAGCGCCGGTGTGTCCATTCCGCTCGGCCAGCGCATCATCACCGATGAGCGGCGCACGGCCCTGGTGCAGGCACGCGCAGCCCGCGACGGCGGCGACGCGGAGCGCATCGCGCTGGTCAACAAGCTCTTGTTCACGGCCGCGAAGGACTACGGCAACTGGTACGAGAGCTGGCGCCGTCGTGCCATCGCGCAGGAAGGCGAGGCGCTGGCCGAGTTCCGCTTGCAGGCCGTGCGGGCGCGCGTGAACAATGGGGAAAGCGCGCCCATCGACACCATCGAGGCGCTGCTCGAATTCCAGCGCCGCCAGGTGACGCGCTTCGAAGCCGAGGCCGCGTTCTACGTGTCCACGCTGCAACTCACCGCGCACATCTGGAGTCCCGAGGGACGTCCGGCCGCGTTACCCGACCAGGCCAAACCGGTACTCGATGGCCTTGGGCGAGGCGGCATTGACTCCACGCAGGTGGCGAGCCTGGTGGACTTGGCCGTGCGTCGTCATCCGGAGTTGCTCAAGGTGCAGGCCAAGGTGCGGCAGGCCGAAGCCGAGCGCCTGCTGGCCACGCAGGGTTTGTTGCCGTTTGCCGAGGCCAAGTTGGCCGGCGTGGCCCCCCGCGGCGAAACCGATGGCTTCTTCAATCGCGGCCGTCTGGATGACAATTACAAGGCCGCGCTCAACCTGAGCACGCCGCTGCTCTACCTCAAGGAGACGGGCAAGTTCAGCGCCACCGGCGCCAAGCTGGCTTTCCAGGAGTTCGAGCGCGACTGGCTGCGCCGTGGGCTCGAGGTGGACGTGCGCGCGTCCATCTTTGACCTGGCCAATCTCGAACGTCTTTTGGAGGCGCAGGAGGCCAACGTGCGCAATGCACGACTGCTGCGTGACGCCGAGCAGGTGCGGTTCGAGAATGGCGAAAGCACATTGCTCATCCTCAACCTGCGTGAACGCCTCGTGCTGGATGAGGCGGGCAAGCTGGCGGCGCTCGAGGGCAAGGTGGCCTCGGCCCGTGGCGCGCTGGCGGTGGCCACTGGCGACCGGACATTGCTGACGATCGGGCGCTAGTTTTGTCGTATGGCTGAAGATCAGGAGTGGAACGGGTCGTTCGACGACCTGGGTGACGACGCGTTCGACGACGAGTCGCTGTTGGAGGACGAGTTTCCGATGGGTGACGGCGTGGCCGACCTGTCGGGTGAGGTGTCCTGCCCCTACTGCGGCGAGACGGTCGAAATCACGCTCGATCCGGGCTCGGGGTCCACGCAGCAGTACATCGAGGACTGCCAGGTGTGCTGCCGGCCGTGGGTGGTGTCGGTGGAGTATGACGAAGACGGCACGGCGCATGTGTACGTGGACGCCAGCGACGACCAGGACGGTCATGACGATTGAGGTAGACCCGCTGCCGCCCAGCGCACTGCAGACGTTGCTGGGCGACGCGCTGTCTCTCCCGGCGCCGGAGGGCGCGCGTGTCCTGGCGCTCTGGTGGTTGCACCAGCTTGAGACGGCCCGCGATCAGTGGCGACGTGCGCTGGACCAGACGGCCAGTCCCACGTCGAATGACGCCGCGCCGGAAGACCACACGGGCGATCAGGCGGAGGTCCTGCACAAGGCCCGCGTGGCCCTGCGGCGCCTGCGTGCCACACTGCGCGAGAACGCGCGTGTGCTCGACGGTGTGGCGAGCAAGCGGATGCTGCGGGACCTGCGCCGCCTTGGGCGCGCCACCAATGCGGCGCGCGACGCCGACGTGCAGCGCGAGTGGCTCGAAGCCAACAGCGAGTTGCTCGATGCAGCGGCCCGCGAACAGGCCCGGCAACTCATCGTCTGGCTGCGTAATGCGCCGCGGCCATCGGCGCGCAAGGTGGACAAGGCCTTCTCCCGTCTGCTTGACGCGCACGCAGACGAACTGCGTCGGCGGCTCATGACCTACCGCTCGCAGCGCACGGTGGGACGCGATACCGCCGGGCTGCGCTTTGCTCGGCACATGGCCATGCGGCTGCAGCAGTCGGGGCACCGCCTGCGCCGCGAGCTGTCCGGCACCACCGACGTGGAATCGCAGGACGCGCTGCACGCCCTGCGCATTCGCCTCAAGCGACAGCGTGCCCTGCTGGCCCCGTTCGCCAAGTCGCGCCCCGCGCTGGGCGCGTGGTTCGATGTGGCCACACGGGCGCAGGATCAGTTGGGTGCCATGCGCGATGCCGTGGTGCTGGCCGAGCTGGCGCAGTCACAGGGCCATGCGGCACTCGCCTCCGCCCTGCGCAATCAGGCGCTGGCGCATCACGCCGCCTTCTCGTCTGCATGGCATGCACGAGGTGAGGACACGCTGACCGTGCTCGAACGTGCCGCCCAGGCCTTGCAAGCCGAGGGCAGTCCCGTGTCCGATCAGGGTCTGCCGCAGGAAATCGAACGCAAGTATCTGCTGCGCGCCCTGCCGCCCGAGGCGCGCCAGGTGCCGCCCACACGCATCGATCAGGGATGGATTCCCGGCACCGTACTGCGCGAACGCCTGCGGCGCAGTACGCGGCCCGATGGCAGTGTGCGCTGTACGCGCACCATCAAGTTCGGTCCCACGCGCGCGCGCGTGGAAATCGAAGAATCCACCAGCGACGCCTTGTTCGAGGCCATGTGGCCGCTCACACGCGACGCCCGCATTCGCAAACTGCGCCACTCGGTCCCGCACGGCGATCATGTCTGGGAAATCGACGTCTTCCTCGACCGCGACCTTGTTCTGGCCGAGGTGGAGCTGCGGAGCAGCGACGATGAGGCCGTCGTGCCGGCCTGGCTGGCACCGTTCGTGGAGCGCGAGGTGACGGACGATCCGGCCTACCTCAATGCCGTGATGGCTCGGCCCGACGCGTGAACGTCGATCTGCTCATTTCGCTCGCGCCGCTGCGCGATCGCCGCGAACGTGTGGTGGGCTATGCCGTCAGCGGCTTTCCCGATGACATGCGCCGTCAGCCGGTGGGGCCCGACGACGAAGCGCGCGCCATTCTCGAACAACTCCCGCAGCTCTCGCGTCTTGCGGCGCGCAGTCTCATCGTGCCGGTCACCCCGCAGGTGGTCCGCGACGGCGCCATCACTCGCTTCGCCTCGCTCGATGCGGTGTGGCTCATTGCCACCGACGCGCTGGAGGACGTGGCCACGCGCCGCGCCGTCGATCGCCTCATCGGCACCGGCTTCAACTTCGCCCTGCTCGGTTTTCCCGAAGGCGAACCCCTGCCGCCCTCGCTCACCGAAAGCACCATCGTGCTCGATGCCGCGCGCACGCCGCCGGCCTTGCTCGAAGCGCGCGTGCGGCTGCTTGCCGAAGGCGGACTGCGCCCCCTCGTGCGTGGTGTGGATGATCGGGTCACCCGGCAGCGCGTGTTGGCCGCCGGCGTACCACTCTATGCCGGGCGCCAACTCACGCGTGGTGCGGGCGTAGCGCCCGACCGCACCACCGAAGACAGCATCATCCGCGCGATCACCATGCTGGCTGCCTTCTCCGACGGCCGGCCGCCTGATGCCACCTTCGACGCCTTCGTACGCGACGACCCGCACGTGGCGGGCTCACTGCTGCGTGCCATGGGATCTGCTGCGATGGGCGTGCGTGGCCCGCGCTCGGTGACGCATGCACTCACCATGCTGGGCCGCGATGCCATCATCGAGCGACTCGTGGCCGTCACCGCGCGACTCATTGGCGAAGCGGCCAACGATCCCGAACTCGCGTTTCTGGCGCTGCGCCGCGCGCGACTCTGCGAACGCGTCGGCGCCGCCCTCGACACCGCGCCGCATCCACGCGCCCGCGTATTGGCCGGTCTGCTGTCCACGCTCGAGTTTGCGTTGGGTGCGCCGTCGCCGGTCATTGCGCAACGCTTGGCCCTGCCCCCGGTGCTGAAGGACGTGCTGGTGGACCGTGCGCAGCCGCTCGGTCAGTTGCTCGATGTCGTCGACGCCATCGATTTTGGGTGGTGGGACGATATGGCGGCGCGCTCGCGCCGACTTGGATTTCGTCCACGCGTGGTGGCCGATGCCTGGCTCGAGGCCTGGCGCCTCGCACGCGAGGAGCTGGGACTCGGCCGCGCCGACTTCTCCTGACGTTTCGCCAGTCCCACGCCCTTCACTCTGCTTCACAAACTCATGGCCGACGACGCCCGAACGTACCTGCAGCAGCGGTTCACCCAGGACGCGCAGCAACTGCGCGAGCGTGTTGCGCAGCTGCGTGCCGGCAGCTCCATGCCCGGCCCTGATGCCGCCACCAGTGACGCCATGGCCAATGCCTGCGACACCGTGGTCGCCATGCTGGACGCGCTGCCGACGCACGACGATGTGGAACTGCTGATCCGCGACTTGCTGGCTCTGGTGCCGGTGTTGGAGCGACACGCACAGAACGCCAAGCAACCTCCTGTGCGCGCCGTGTTCATTGGCGCGGCCACCCGCGTGCGCGAAGTGACGAGTGCGGAGCAGAAGGCATTGCAGGCCGAGGATTCCGCGGAGAGCGACACGCCATGAGTCGGGGGCGGCTGCAGGATGAAGAGGCAGACGACGAGTCGCCGCCGGGTAAGGTCCGGCTCGACAAATGGCTGTGGGCCGCGCGGTTCTTCAAAACCCGCGCGCTGGCGGCGGAAGCCATTGAGTATATCCGAAGGTTGGGGAGTCTCACGCCCTTGCTCTCTTGCCCTTAGATCGCATGAGGCGCGTGTCTCTTGGGCAGTAGCTAGCTTATCCGGTGCGCGTCGCCGCCTTCTCCCTCCTCTGCCGTCGCCTCCCATGTCGAACGCCGCACGGCGTAATAGTTTGTGGTTGGATCTGCCGCGGTCGCACAAGGTGCGTCCTGGCGAAGTTTACCAGTGCGACTTCAGCGACCTGCTCCCGCCGGAGATGGTCAAAATTCGCCCGGTGATCGTGGTCTCTCGCAGCCGGCTGACGTCGGCGGGGTCGACGATCCTGGTGGTGCCCATCAGCAGCACAGCACCCCATGTCGAGGCTCCCCATCACGTCCAGCTCGCCGCCAACGTGAGCCCGTGGCAGGCGGCCACCGTGACGAGCTGGGCGAAGTGTGATATGCTGTACGCCGTGGCCCGGAGCCGCTTGTCGCTGATCATCCGGCGGGGCAAGCAGTTCAAGATTCGGCTGGATGCGGACGAACTTCATAGGGTCCGGCTGGCGGCGTCGTCCGGGTTCTTCGGTGGCCAGTTGACGGGCGTCACTGGCTGCCCTTGCCGGCTGGCCGCTCTTACCGTACCTTGAAGTCACTCCCTGCGCCGAGAGGCAAGGGAATCCGCGATAGGTTTACCCCTATTGCTTCGTACGCCCGAAAAGGGCTTCCGAGACGAGGTCACGAAAGTGGCCTCGTCTTTGTTTTGCCCCTCTAGGGGTGCCGGTTGACTCAGCCTCGGCGTCGATGATCGTCGGGGCATTTGGGGCGCTCCTCCCGCTGCGGCGTGGCGTCTTTGCCTCGTTACAGGGCCTCGCTGCGGGCCGGGGCAGGCGCCGGTCGCCCCGGGCACTTCCCGGTTGATCCCGGACGACCCTTGGGCTCCTTAGGCTCCTGAGGCCCCTTCGCGGGAGCGAGGCTGCCTGGAATGCCCGGATGCCTGCCGCGCCGGACGCGTCCCCCGGCCCCGCTGCCGGCGGGCTCGGCCGAGAGCCTACAAGGCCGGGACGGATTCTTAGGTCGCTGGCCATCCGTGTCTCGCCGCCGTATACTCGCCGAGCACCGCTGAGCCTGCCCCACCCCTCCAGGGTCGCTCCCCCTCCCACCGGCCCATGCACCTCTTCGTCTGGCAGTCCGACGGCTGGAATCTCTCGGACGGCTCCCCGATCACCCGCGCCCTGACCGAGGCCTCAGGCCTGAAAGAGGGCGTCCCGATCTTTATTACGGCGACCGGGCGGTACGACGAGCACCTGAACGCGTGGGTTCAGGAACTCTCGCTCTCGGCGAAGTCCAAGTCCCCGTACACCTGGTACAACTACGCGCACGACGTGCGACGGTTCGTCCACTACCTCGAGCGCGTTGATACCGTTCGCGGCCGCGTGCCCCGGCCGTGGTTCGCCGCGACCGAGGACGACCTCTTCGAGTACCACGGGGTGCGCCAGGACCAATCGGGTGGTGGGTGGGCCGTCTCGGGGCCGACGTGGAACCGTGAGCTGTCCGCCCTGCACCACCTGTTTGCATGGGCGAAACGCAAGGGCCTGGTGCAGGAGATGCCGTTTCGGATGCAGCAGGGTGAGATGGTGATCGCCGTCGCCGCCGGCCATGGGCGCGCGTTCGATCAACAGGTGACCGTCATGCAGGACGCCCTGGCGGCCCGGCGGTCGACGCGCCCGCCCAAGTATCTCGAGCCCCACGAGTGGGCCGACTACCTGCACATCGGGCTTGAGGGCATGACCCTCAACCCAGACCGGCGGGCCCGGGCCCACGACGGCGCGCGCTACGTGCCGGACCCCGCCTTTCGGGGCCGCATGGCGGCACGCAACGCCCTCTTTGCCAAGCTGCTGGTGTCGACCGGCCTGCGACGCTCGGAGGCGAACAGCCTGCTCCGCTGCGAGGTCCCGGACACCGAATCGGTCTTCGACATCAGTGTCGATGATGCGGCGGGCGCGCCCCAGCGAAAGATCCGCGGGACGGACGCCGAGATCATGCTCGCCACCGCGGCGGTCAAGGGCCGCACCAACCCCCGGCCCATCTACATCCCGCGCGGCATCTACCGGCGGCTGCAGCGCTACGTCAAACACGAACGTGCGCACGCGGTCGCGTTGCGCCGGGCAGGCACGGACCGCACGGGTGAGTACCGGGTGCCCCACCGCGGGGTGATCGTGGAGCTGGGCGAGCGCGGGACGTACACCGTGCCGGCGTGGGACGCGAAGGCGCGCGTGCTTGACGCCACCGACCCGCAGTTCCGCCGACTGCTCTACGAACGCCAGCAGGGCCGGGTCGTCGGACCGGCGCAGCTGTGGGTCGGCGAGCATGGCCTGCCGCTCAGTGAGAAGGAGTGGAACTCCGTGTTTGACGCTGCCAATGCCCGCTGCAGCGCGATCCTCGGCCGGCCGGTGGATGTCAATCCGCACGACATGCGGCACACATACGCAATTCACTTCCTGCAGCGCTGCATCGAAGCCCTGCTCGAACGCACCGACGTCACCCGGTCGCCGGGCACGTCCGTGGAGGCCATGCGTCGGATCTACCGGGATCCGCTGGACATCCTCCGCAAGCGGCTCGGACACCAGAGCCTGGAATCGACGTGGATCTATCTCCAGCACCTCGAGGAGGTGCAGGACCTCGCCAACGAAGCGATGACCCGGTTCGCACGCGATTTCGGGCTCGACGATGAGTGACGGGCTCCCTCTTCAGACGCTGGACGATGTGCTCGAGTTGCGGCCGGCAGGCGCCTCCCGCGACCCGGACGCGCGGGGGTCGAGCGACGCCGCGCACGTCCATGCCGCGCACGGCCGTGCTGAAGACCGCGACACTCCGGTGGTCGCCGTGCTGCCCGTACCCTTGGGCGCTGCGCCCGCCCCGGTGGTCCAACCCGCGACGCGCCGTGGCCGTCGGCTCGACCTCAATGCCTTGCCGGTGCCCGTCGCCTCGGCACCGTCCATTGCGTCGCTGCGCTTCGAGGCGACGTCGACGAATGGTGTGCGCCACGACGTCGACCTTACGGGGCTGCCTGGCTCCGCGATGACCCAAGCCCTCGCGCGCGCCTTCCGAAGCTGGCTGACACGCCTTCGCGTGGACGTCGACAAAGGCGCCTGGGCGGTGCGGCAGCTCCATCGCTTGGCCGACGCGCTGGGTCCGGCGGCCGCGACGCTGTCACCCAAGACGCTGACCCCGGCGCAGTTGGAGGCGTTCGTCGCCGCGGAGAAGCGCCGGGGCGCCAATTGGCGCGAAGACGTGCGCGTCACGTTCTCCGTGCTCAAGGAGGTGGGGTCGCTCGCCTACGAGCGCGAGACGTGGCAGCGGCTCCAGCGCATCGATCCGCACCAGCCGCGGGCCTGTGCCGAGGACACGTCTGGTCGCACGGTGCCGCGCGAGGCCTATGCCAAGCGGGTCGACCGCGCCCTTCGCGCGGCCTGCCGCGCCGACATCGATGCCGTGCTCGCGCGGTTCACCGACGAGGTGCCGGCGCTCGTGGCCGCCGGGTCCGACCCGCGCTTGCTCGGCCCGGACGCATGGGGGATCCGCGCCAATGCCGCGTGGGCCGCGTACCACCTCGGGCCGCGCAACAAGGCCGAGTGGTGTGCGCTCATTGGCATCAGCGATTCCGAGTACAACCGCTTGTACCTGAATTCGGATGCCGAGTGCACGCCCTACGAAGCACAGTGCCTGGTCTATCCCTCGGTCGTCGACCTGCTGCCCTTCTTCCTGCTGTTTCTGCTGACCAGCGGCGTCCCACTCGCCAACGCGCTGCGCCTGTCGGTGCGTTGCATGGAGAAAGTCGCCGACGGCCGCTTCACGCTGTCATATCTCAAGCACCGCGCGAAGCACAAGTACATCCCCGTCCGGCTCCGCGACGGCAGCCTCACCACGCCGGGCGGCCTCATTCGCGCCGTCCTCGCGCTCACGGCGCCACTCCGCTGCCACAGCCCGAGCGACTACCTCTGGTGGTGCCTGGCCGGGCGCAACAGCAAGGACATGCGCGCCGGCCAGATGGGCCGCGTGCCGTCGTTTGTCCCAGGGCGCAGCGCGATGGCCGGCATCACCGCCCCCGTCGTCATCAATCTCGACCTGCTCCCCGGATGGGTCGCGCGCCATGACCTCCGCGAGGACGACGGTACGCCGCTCGACCTGCAGGCCTCGCGGCTTCGCAAGAACTACAAGGTCGAGGTGACGCGCGCGACCGGTGGCGCGCTCGGCGCGCTCACCGACGACCACACGGCGGTCGTGCACATTGGCCGCTACGCCAAGGTCAAGGCGGCCGTCAAGGTGCACAACAAGCTGGCGTACGAGGCGATGAAGGGGATGCGGCCGACCAGCGTCAAGTCGGTCGTGCTCACGCCCGAGGAGGAGCGCGCGGCACTTGCCAACCCCGCAGCGCTCGCGGCCCGGACGCGCAAACCGCTCCCGGTGATCGCGCATGCGCTGGTCTCGAACGACGTCGATGTGTTCTTCGCCAAGTGCACGGGCTTCACCGAGTCCCCGTTCGCGCCCAAGGGGACGCCGTGCCCCGCCAGTCCGACGGGGCAGTGTCTCGACTGCGACAATGCGCTGATTCCGCCGAGCAAGCTGCCGGTGATCATCGCCTTCGTGAACCACCTGCTGAAGCAGCGTCCCTTGATGAGCGCCGAGGCCTGGGAAGCGACGTACGGCGCCGCCTACACGAAGATCGTCTTTGGCATCCTGATGACCTATCCCAAGAAGCTGTTGCGTGAGGCGCGCGTGCTCGCCGAGTCGCACCACGGCGAGCTGCTGTTCCTCGGGCCCGCGCTCCAGCAATGGGCCCACCTGTGACCAGTCCCACGTCTGGCGCATCGGCACTCGTCATCTCCCCGCTGCCATCATCGACACTGACGGCCGCGACGTCGGCCGCGGCCACGCTGACCGCGGCGGTGGGGACGCCGAGCGCCCCACGTCCCCGGCGCGTCGCCGACGACGACCTCGTCTTCGAGGACATTCCGACACGACCGCACGCCGTCGCGACGGCGCGCTTTGGCGACGATGTCTGGGACTTCGCGCCCGTGATCACCCTGCCCGGCGAGGCCGAGACCAGCAACATCCACTTCACCGACATCGGCGACCCGGCGGCCCGGCTCGCGGCCAAGGAGTTCGGCTGGGCGCGTCTTCGGTTCGATCTGACGGGACATGGCACCCCGAAGGCCATCACCGTCCGAAGTGAGCTCCGCTACCTCAGGGCGGTCTACCGCGACCTCGAGGCCCTGTTCGGGATCCGGCGGTGGGCTGAGGTCACGCAGGACCACCTCGACCGCTTCCTGCCGATCCTGCGCCACTCCAAAGACGGGTCGGTGGCGGCGGTCCGCAACGCGGTGATCGCGCTCCAGCGCCTGGCGATGGCGCGGCAGTATCTGTCGGACGACACCCTCCTGGTCGATCCGTGGGGGTACGAGAAGGCCGACGTCATCGCCGGGTACGTGACGCCGATGGACAATCTCACCCCCGAGGTCCCGGCCCCAGTCCTAGCGCCGCTCCTCCAGTGGGCCGAGCTGTACGTGACGCAGTGGGCGGACGAGATCCTCGCCGCCGTGGCCCGCGCGGAGCGGCCCGCCGCGGCGTGGTCGGTGGTCGGCCCGGTCCGGAAGTCCAAGGGCGCCGCCGACGTGCGCCGGGAAGCCTACCTCGCGCACCTGCGCCGGGCGGGTTTGGGACTGCCGACGAGTGCGGGCCGCACCCCGTCCGCGTGGCCGGACGTGGGCTTTGCCAGCGCGGAGCATGCCCACAAAGACGATGTCGCGATTGACGTGGTCTACCTCGAAATGGGCTACACCACCGTGCAGCATCAGTCGGCGGTCGCGTGGTCGGGGTGGGGCCGCGTCCTCGACCAGCTGGGCACCGATGTCGATGTCGCGCGACGGCGCGCACGCGAGTCCGGCGTGCTCTCGCTCGTGGCCGCGCGTGGCCGGGGGCTCGAGCGGCACGATGCCTGGAAGGAAGCCGTGATGCTCCAGACGGCGTGCTTCGTTCTCAACGCCTTCTACTCCGGGATGCGCATCTCCGAAGTGAGCTCGCAGGTCACGGGGTGCCGGGCGTGGGAGGACACCGAGGACGGCCTCGACCGAGTGCCGATCATCCGCGCAGCACTCCACAAGGATCAGGACCCGGGCGGCCGTGCGGAAACGTGGCCTGTGCACGACCTCGTGCATGACGCGGTGGCGGTGCTCGAGCGACTGCGCACCGTGCAGGCCGCCACGTCGCGGGGGCGGCTCGCGCCAAGCGGCCCGCTGTACTACCAAGTGCTGCCAGGCCGCGCGCGGTACAAGGCGCTCAAGAACAAATATGTGTCTGGGCAACTCAATGGGTTCGTGCGCCATGTGAACGCCATCGCCGACGCGCATGCGGCAGCGGACCACCTGCCATCCCTGCCCGCGGGTCCCATCCCCGTCTGGAAAGGCGAGGCGTGGCGCCTCGCCCCACACCAACTGCGCGAGTCGTTGCTCCGGCGGCTCGCCACGTCCGGCGGCGTCATTTCGGCGGCGCTGCAAGCGAAACATCGGAACATGCGGACACTGCTCGGCTACTCGGGCCGGGCGGCGAGCAACCTGCTGCGGGAGACCGAAGCGAAGCGCGACGTCGCGGAGATGGAGCTCATGCACGACCTGCTCGACGGGTACCGCCACGGCACGCGCTACACCGGCAGGCGCGGCGAGCGTCTCAACGAGGAGCTGCGCGTGATCGTCGAGGAACTCGAGGGCAAACAACTCTCGGAGACCGAGCTGGATCGCCTGCTCAAGCATCGCTTGCATCGCGTCTATCACGGCCCGCTCACGTGGTGCTTCTACGATCCGGCGTCCGCGCTCTGCCGCAAGGACGCGAACGACGCGGCCAAGGCGTCCGGTCCGCTGATCAGCGCTTGCTCGGCGCTCCAGTGCGCGAATGCGGTGCAGACCGAGGCACATCTGCCCGCATGGTCGTACCACGAGCGCGAAGCGCAGGAGCGCCTCGAGCGCATGCACGGCAAGCTGGGTCGGGCCCAGGTCCAGATCCTCGAGGCCTCCCGCGATGGCGCGCGGGCGGTCCAGGACCGGATCCGCGCCGGGCTGCCCATCCTCGAGAGCCAGTGACGATGCCCAAGCGCACCAGGCCCCACCCGGGCCCCTCCGTCCCGTCCGACCCGGCCCCGGCCACGCCGCCGCCCGTGCTACACCTTGCGTCGGCAACCGCGATCCGGCCCCGCGCCGGCACCCGCCTGACCACGGCGACCGGACCCACTGCCGATGCCGCACCCACGCCACCGCCTCGCACCGCCGACGAGCGGCGCGCCGCGAAGCTGCTGGCGACCGAGGCGGCACTGCTCGCGGCGCTCGAACGGGTGTTCGCCGGCACCGCGGATCCGGCCTATCGGGCGATCACGAAGGAGCACGTGGCACTCGAAGCCGGGCTCTCGCGCGCCACGATCTACCGGCATCCGTCCGTCATCGCCGCCTTCGACCAGCGGCTCGCCGACGCGCAGTCGGCCGTGGACGCACGCCATCCGGACATCGTGATCGCGCGGCTCCGGGAATAGCTCGCGAAGGCCCGAACGGAGTCGGCCACGCGGATCCGTGAGCTCGAAACCCTGAACGCGGCGATGGCACGCGAGATGGCCTTGCTACATGCCGCGATGCGCCAACCCACGGACACCCGCGTCATGCCAATCAGCGCGCCACGGCGGCGGCCGTGACCGGCACCCCAGCCCTCGGTGCGCGACGCATCGGGCCGCGGTGGATGCGCAGGATCCCTGCATCGCGCTGTACGTGAACGGGCCTGGCGAATCATCCGTGCGCGAGCGCGCGACCATCCTGAGCCGCGACCCAGGCGTCTCGGACGAGGGTACGTGGCAATCCGGCCGCCTCCGACTCGCGGTGGGTCGAGAGTGCCGGTTTGTGGCGCGCGGCGCGCCGTTTCTCCCCGTCGGCTGCAGTGCGCTCGTGCGCGGACATTGGGAAGCGGCGCCCGCTGCGGTCGTGCTCCACACGGGGCAGCGCGAGCAACTGGTGCTGGATGAGTGCCGCGACGTGCAGTTGCCGACGACCACGAGTGGGGTACGCGACTTCATCGCGGCGAACCTCGAAGGCATCGGCGGGCAGCGCGCCGCGCACATTGCCAAGGTGCTGGGCGCGAACGCCGTCACCCTGTTGAACGACCAGCCCGCCCTGCTCGAGACCCTCTTTGCGGGCAAAGTGGGACGCGACCTGGCAGCCGGCTGGACGCAGTGGCGCACGCGCTATGTCGAGCAGCAGGACGCGTACGACCTCGCCCTCCGGCTCTCGTCACGCGGGATCCCCATGGCGCATGTCCGCCGGATCTTTGGCTTCTTCCGGTCCGCGGACCTCGTCGAGATCGTGCTGCTGCGGCGGCCCTACTGGCTGCTCCAGGTGCCGGGATTCACGTGGCGACGCGCGGACGCCATGGCCCGCTCGCTCGGGGTGTCCACCGAACATCCGGAGCGGCTGAGCGCCGCGACCGTGCTCGCGTTGGGTGAGGCCGCCGCTGATGACGGGCACTCGTGCCTTCCCCGTGCGCTGCTGGCGCCGGCCGTGGCCGACCTCGTTGGGGCGAAGGCACGCGCCGAGCAGGCGCTGGCGGTGTCCGTCGATGCCGGACACGTCGCGGAAGACGATGGCAGTTATTACCTGCCCTCCGCACTCGACGCGGAATGGCGCGTCGGCCGCCNNCCGCCACGTCCGCCGCCGGCTGCAGCGCCCGTGCGCCTTGGGCGCGGCGGATCAGGCCCGCGTGGCCGCGGTCGCGCGTTCGGCCGGACTCTCGCCCACGCAGGCGCAGGCGGCCAGTGCCGCGCTCTCGCACCGTCTGTTTGTGTTGACCGGCGGACCGGGCACGGGGAAGACCACGACCGTGCGCGCCATCGTCGATGCCGCCCGCCTCCTCGGACTGCGCCTCAAGATCGTCGCGCCCACTGGCAAGGCCGCCAGCCGCGCCTCTCAAGTCACCGGCGTCCCCGCCGAGACCGTGCACCGACTCATCGGCGGCGTTCCCGGCTCACGCCGGCGCGCCCCACTCGACCTGGATCTGGTCGTGGTCGACGAAGTCTCCATGCTGCCCACGGAGCTCATGGCCTGGCTCCTCGATAACCTGCCGCCCGCCGCGCGCGTGGTGCTGGTGGGCGATACCGACCAGCTGCCCAGCATCGAGCACGGCGCGGTGCTCCGCGATCTGCTGGCCTGCCCTCAGGTGCCCCGCGCCCACCTTACCGAGGTGTTTCGGCAGGGCCGCGAGTCTGGCATCGTCCAGAACGCGTACCGGCTGCTCCAGGGCGAGCCGCTGCAGGCCGCCGCCGACTTCCGCCTCTGCGCCTTCAGCACGGCGCTGTCCGGGCATGCCGGGGGAGCGCCGATGGCCCGCGGCGGGGTGGCGGGGTCCGATGAGAAGGCCGAGGGCCTGCGCGGCCAAGCCCAGGTCGCGTCGCTGCTGGAGGGGCTGCGGCGCGACGGTCGGGCACTCTCGGACGTGCAGGTGCTCTCGCCCATGAAGCGACGGGGGAGCCTCCTCGGCGTGCACGCCCTCAACACCGCCCTCCAGACGCGGCTCAACCCGGTGCGTGAGCGCGGGCCCGTCATCGGTGGTGGCGCGTCGGTCCGCGTCGGCGATCCGGTCATGCAGACGCGCAACGACTACGCCCTCGGACCGTCCGGCGTCTTCAACGGCGAAGTGGGTCACGTGATGGCGACCACGCCCGAGGCCGCGACCGTGCAATTCGATCAAGGCCGCGAGATCACGGTGACCGGCTATCGGCTGCTCAACCTGCAGCTTGCCTGGGCGACCACGATCCACCGTGCCCAAGGGTCCGAATGGCCCGACGTGATCGTCATCGCGCACCGGTCCCACAGCGCGATGCTGACCCGTGAGCTGCTGTATACGGCCGTCACGCGGGCTCGCCGGAGCGTGACCCTCCTCGCCGACGAGGTGGCCTTGTCGCGGCTCCTGGACCCTGCCACGGGCGGCACGACGCCACGGCACACCGGCCTCCAGCGCCATCTCAGCCTCCACAGCCTCTGACACCCAATGGCCGCCAGCAAGAAGACGCAGCTCATCGCCGCCACGGACGCGTACCTCGGCGGGAAACACCGTGAGGACCCAGTCGCCTTCCCCGCCGAGGTCAAAGCCATCGCCTCGCATATCGGCATGGCGCGCCAGACGCTGTATAACTGGCTCAATAAGGGAGACCCGGACATCGCCGCCCTCGTCGAACGCATCGAGGCCGCGGATCGGGCGGCCCGCACCGGGCACGGCAAGGCAGCGCTCACGCTCACCGCGCCGGGGGCCGCGTCCATGGGCGAGGTGAGCGACGCCGAACTCGCGCGCGAGCTGCGCGAGGGGTTTGCGCGTGCGGTCTGGGCGATGAAGCAGTTTACGGCCACCGTCGAACGCACTGACGGAGACCACGACACGCCGCTCCTCATGGCGGACTTCGAGAAGACGCTGCAGACGCTTCGGGCCATTCACGCGGATCTCAGCGCTCCCGCGGCGGAGCAGTACCGGCGGCGGCGGCGCGCGCGGCTCGAGGGGGGCCCCGACGTCGCCCCGCCGCCACCGACCGATGACGGGAATCCGTCGCTGTGGGACGACGAGGAGTCAAGCTGACGTCGTTCAACGCGTTCGCCGGCGCCAGGCGTGCGCGCGGTAGCGTTAGGATGTGCGCGATGTCGTGAGCATGGACGCGAAGTTGCCGTAGACGATGTCGCGCGCCTCGGCGGGGTCGACCCCCCAGAGCAGGCCAAGCTCGACGACCACGCCCCGGACGTCCGCCGGTGTGGCGGCGGTGGGCACCGCCGCTGACCCCATCGTGACGAACGGGCCGTCGGTCTCGGTCAGCACGCGCGCGCGAGGCACCTCGGCGACGAGCGCCCGTCCGCGGTCGGAGCGCATCATCGCGGGGTTCACCGAGATGAAGGCTCCGTTCGATAGCGCGCGGCGTAGCGCGCGCACGCCACCCGAATACCAGTGCAGGATGTACGTGCCTCGGAACCCTGCCCCGAACGCATCGACGACGTCGTCTGCCGCGCGGCGACTGTGCACCGTCACCACCTTCCCACCCGCCGAGTTGCACTGCTCGACAATCGAGGCAAAGACCCGACGCTGGGTGGCGCGCTCCGACTCCACGCCCGTCTGATAATCGAGGCCAACCTCGCCGACGTAGCGCGTGCGTGGGAGCAGCGTGGCGAACTGCGGGAGCTCGCGGTGCCGTTGGACGGCCAGCTCAGGATGGAGGCCGAGCGCGGGGCGGACGTAGCGCCCCGTGCCCACCATGTCGCAGAGCCGCGAGAAGACTGACGGCGTGTTCGTGACCGCGACGGTGTAGATCCGCTGCTGCTCGATCTGCCGGAGGAGCGCGGCCGGATCCGGGTACAGATCGACGTGGCAGTGCGTGTCGAGGAAGTGCGCGTGACTGGGAGAAGCGGCGGCGTCCATCGGCCAGTCTACCGGATCGGCACGCCGAGGTGGCGCGCGACCTCGTCCATCCCAGCGTCGTACACGCGGAGCAGCTGCTGCAGCTCCGCGTCCGTCTCCACGTGCAGTGGGCCGCTCAGGTTGATGTCGACCGCCCGTGCCGGACGACGGCGCGTCTCGAGCGCGTACAGAAACGCCAGCACGTCGGCTGACCGACGCGGCTTGAGCGTGGGCAGCGCGCTAGGGAGGTCGAAGCTGTACCGGCCGTCATCCACGCCGGCGTGCTGCGTGGACGCGCGGCGAATGATGCAGGGCACGCACGTCCCACAGTGCGGTTGGCGCTGTGCGCTCCCCAGGAAGCGGCTCTGGTTCGGATGCGCACACGACACGCTCGCGGCCGCGAGGTCCGCCGCAATCCCGCGGTCGCGCGCCGCCCACGCACCCAGCATCTCCCCCTTCGTCTGCGCGGCGTAGGGCGTGTGCAGCGGCGTCGACAGACCGAGCTCCCGCATCGCCTCGCGCAGCATCGCCAAGGTGTGCGGGTGCGTCGTGCGCGTGCTCCAGCTCCCGAGGCGTGCTTTGGTGAGTGGCACGTTGAGCGAGATCAGGCCGTTCTCGGGCACGACGAGCGGCACCGGCCCACCACCATGGGCCACATCGAGCGCGCTCGCCACGAGCAGACCGAGCGCGAAGAAGATGATCGAGCGGCTGCGGGTCGTCGTGACGCTCTCGGTCTCCCCCGCAACCGGGGCCGGCGGATTCAGGCGAAAGCGGAGCGGACGTGCGAGGTCTGCGGGAAAGTGGCGACCCAACGCGTCGAGCACGGCCTGCTGGGCCGGGCTCGAGAACGTGGCGCCGCCGCTTTTCGCGTTGTGGCTCACGAAGGCCACGCGCTGACCTGCGGCGAGCAGATCGGCGCCGCCGATGGCGGAGTCGAGCCCCCCCGACAACAGACTGACGCACTGCGCATGGATCGGCGTCGGCGTCGTCCGCATCGGACGCGGCCGCGGCGGGGGCGGCACCTGTGACTCGCGAAAGGCGAGCTTCCAGTGGTCCCCGGACAGATAGTCAAGCAGCGCGCACAGCGCCGGCGTTGCCGCCTCCCACCGCGCGCGGTCCGCCACCGGCACATGCAGCACGATGTGTCGACTCCATCGGTCGTACGCCGTTCGGTGCGGCACCAGCAGATCCGCGCAGTAGGCAGCCGTGGCCACGCGAAACAGATCGACCGCGTCCTGGGTCGGTACCAGTCCCGCCTGCCGGAGCGGCTCCCACACGTCCTCATCAACGCGCCACCGGTCATCGCCGGGTGCGCCGTCCATACGCAGTCCCACGAGTTGCCCCCGGCTTCCCGGCTCGACGATGAAGGTGTCCTCCGCGCCCGCGCGGAGCAGCACGTGATACGTGGGCGCGGGGCCGTGCGTCGCCCCCCTCATGCGGCGCCCCGGTCGCCGTGGCGCAGCCCCGCCTGCACGACACCGTACGACTCCTCGAAAAGCCGGTCGATCACGCGTTGCCCTTCCCCAGCGTCCCAGCGGGCGGCAAACAGGGCGCCCTGCGCGCCGAAGAACGCGGTGGTGTCGATGTCCAGCCGCACCGCATCCTCGATGTAGTGCCGCGCGGCCTTCTCGATCTCGCGCATGCGCGGGATGATGCCGTTGGACTTGGCGTGGATGTGGGCCGTGAGCGCGTTGATCACGCGCGTGTAGATGTAGTTCGTCACGTACCGCAGCAGCGCATCCGCCATGAGGGCCGGCGTCATGCGGTCGAGCGCCAGCACGCCGCCCGTCGGCACGGCCATCTGGTCAAAGAGTTCGAGCAGCGTGTCATCCATCGCGTCGCGTGCGACGGCGTCCTCGGTCAGGGCGCCGGTCGGGGCCAGCGCGTCCGCGAGCCGGAGGAGGAACACGTCGGCACTGCGATCCAGGAACTCGGCGATCCCGAACTCGCGCGCCGCGCTCGCGATGCCGCCCGTCGCGACCCCCGACAGGAAGCTGGCGAAACGTCCCGCCGTCTGACTGCCGGCCGTGGACAGCTGCGCGGCGCGTCGTGCGCCGCCCATCGCGCCGACGGCGCTGCGGACGCCGGATCGGACGTTCTCGCGCCCGGCGGCGCCGCCCACGCGCCCGGTGCCCACCGCGCCGATCAGGCGACGCGTCGACGGCCACGTCGGTGGCTCGCCTATGGGCACCGCCGGCTTCGGACGCGGCGCATCCGGCGGCGCGGCATCCGGCGGTGCGTCGTCCGGCGGAGCCCCGTCTGGCGAAGCCCCGTCGTCATTGCCATGGTCGCTGCCGTCGCCGCCCTCGGCGGGCTCCGCCCATGGGGGCAGCAGTGGGGGCGGTCCACCCGGCCCAGGATTGGAGGCGGAAGTCCCCACGGCCTATCGCCCCGCCGCGGCTGCGGCGCGCGATTCGAGCGTTTTCAGTCGCGAGGCGGCCGCGGACGAAAGCGCCGGGTTCCTCGACTGCGCCGACAGCGTCCGGAGTGCGCGCACGGCGGGCTCTCGAAGGCTCGGATCTGGCGCGAGCGACGCGATGAGGATCGCGGCTCCGGCCGGAAGCACTTCGTACGGCAAGCCGAGGATCGCCGCGATGACGTCGGTGCCGACCTCTGGCCGCTTCTTCGCAACCGCCACCATGGCGTGCAGGGGGGAGGTGCGCGCCTGCAGATCGACCCCGCTCCCTCGTGCCCGCGCAGTGAGCTCGCCCAAGATGACGGCGGCCTCCGGCAGCGGCAGACCGGCCGTCACCTCGGCGGCCGCGCCCTGCTCCGACTCGGCGTCCCCCAGCAGCTGCTCGAGGGCTCGTGATCCGGCCTTGCTCAACCGTTGGGCCAGCCCCACCGGGAGCGCGAACCGCTCGTTGGCGAAGTAGACGTACGGCCGGAGGTCGACCGTGCCGAGCGGCGGATCTGCACGCAGCCACGTGCGGAACCGCTCGTTGTCGAGCATCGCGGCGGCTTGCATGGCGAACGTCCCCACAGCCGCACCAGCCCGCGGCGTGGCCGTGCCGTCTCCGGCGCCGCCCCGCACGTCGGCCTCGAGGTCGACGAGCGTCTCGGCACGGCCTTCGTGCGCTGCCGCGTCAAGCGCCAAGGTCCGAAACATCTCGGGCAGGAAATACTCGAGGAGCAGCATCTTCGCGGCAATGGCCCGGTCGAGCATGACCTTGCGATCTGCCGACATCTGGAGCCGGAGCACCAGGGCGTTGAGGAAGCGTTTCGTCTGCCGCGGGTTGCCCTCTGCACAAAGCGCGAGCACCGGGGCGATCTGCTCCGCCAGGAGAAAGTCGGAGCGGAGTTCGTCGCTGACGTCGCGACCGAGCAGCTCCTTGGCGTTCCCCGCGTGGAACGACACCGCGTCATAGGACGACGACGCGCGCACGCGCTCGCAGAGCTGCGCGAACGTGGCGGCATCCGCCTCTCGCTGCTCCGCAAAAAGCAAGTTGAGATAGCCGTGCAGATCGCTCCGCGAGAGCGGGGGCACGCGGACGGGTACCTGAATGAGCTTCTCGAGGTAGCGCGCGCCAACCGAGGCCCGGGGGCGCCCGTCGAGACCTCCCGCGGCGGGCGACTCCGCAAACCGGGACGCCACGGCGTCGCGGATGAGGCCCTCCTCCGCCGCGATCACGAAGGCCGTCTTGGGCGCCGACAGGAAGAGCCGGATGGCCTCGAGCGTGTCGATCACGTTGTGGGGGAGGCATCGGTCGAGGTCATCGACGATGACCACCAACCGTTTGACATTGAGCTTCTGGACGAGCTCCGCAAACGCCTTGTGGAAGTCGCGCACCGACACGTGCGTGTCGCGCTGCTCCTTCGCGTCGGCCGCCTCTCGCGCCTTGATCAGCGCGGCCAGTTGCTCACCATCGATTTCCTTACCCGAGGCCGCGAGCGATGCCAGCACCGCCGCGACCAGCGCGGCCACAGTGACCGGTGCCGCGGCGGTCGCCCCCAAGGCGACCGCGCCGGCCGCGATGCTGGCATTCGCGCCGACCGCAAGTGCGTGTTTGCCGAGTCGCAGCGTATCGATACGCCCCCAGAACGCCTTCACCGCATCGACGACGACGGTCTTGACCTTGGCCAGCTTTCCGCCAGTGGGCTGTTCGGCCTCCTCCTGGATCTGCTCCAGAATCGTCGAGGCCAAGGCCGCCTTCGCATCCTCGTATCCCTCGAAGCGCCAGCCGTTGAAGTAGACGGCGAGCAGGTCCGGCTCGGTGGCAATGCGCTCGCGCAACAGGTGGATCACGCTCGACTTGCCACTGCCCCAGTCGCCGTAGACGCCCACGGTGACCGGGTCGAGCCGGTCGTCCTTGACGACGCGGAGCACGGCACCCACGAGGTGCTCGACGTTAAGCAGGTCTACGACGGCTTCGTTGTCAGACCACATACGCACCCTCCGGGAGACCCGCGATTGCCGGGCGCGCGAGCGCGTGCACCGTCGAACGGCCGCCCCGAAGTTACGGGTGAGCACGCCATCGCGCAGCACGGCACCCTGTGCGCAGCACGCGGCGCATCGCGTGGTGCTCCGCAGCGTGTGCTGCGCAAGACGACGGCACGCGAGCACTGTGCTTTCGCACCCGAAGCCCCGCCAACGTCGGCGAGACAGCCTCCCGGTGTTCGCGACGGGGGCGGTCCGCGGTCACGACGTGGGCAACGTCCGCCTCAATTTCGCGTGCGGCGGGCCACTGCAATGGGCGCAGCTGAGCCACAAGGTACCCTACTGAGACGTGCCGGCAGGGGCGCGCGCCCGCAGCGTGCCTGGCGGGAAGCGGCGGCGCGCCAGTGCGTCCACCGTCGCGCCAAGAAGGCGGAGGATGGTGCAACCGTTCCCCGAGGGGCTCACGGCCGCCGCCACCGTGGCCGCGCGGTAGGTACGCCCTCAACGCGCACGGGCGGCGCGCGGCGCGGCACACGACCCGACCATGCCCCCCGGGGCACCACGCTCGAGGCAACCAGACTCATCCGTTGAGGCCATCCGTGGGTAGTCCCACGTCTCGGCCATACCCAAGTCAGCTGCCTCGGCGGCGACGGGTGCGCTCTCCGTCCATGGCGGCGCCGAACCCCTCCCAGCTCATCCCCAGCGCGGCCAGCCATCGACTGAGCGATTCGAGCGAGAGGTTGCGCTGGCCTCGCTCAGCCGAGCTGATGTAGGTCCGGTGGAGGCCGGCCTGGAACCCGAGCTGTTCCTGGCTGATCGCCTGCGCCTCCCGGCTCGCCCGGAGCACCCGTCCTGCCGCCTCTCGAATACTGGTCGCTGTCATCACCCAGCGAGTGTTTGACAATGCAGACTATGGGTCTACAGACTATGCGTCACATCCGCGCTCCGCTTCAGGTCTCCGGGCCCGGAGATTTGGGAGTCGTCCGCTCTCCTCCTCGCATCCACCCATGCCTGTGCCCACACCCGTCACGCTCGAATGGCTCTACGATGTCACGGCCGCCGCCCCGGCCGCGCGGGAGGCGGACATGCGAGGGTACAGCGATACTCGGCTTCTTGAGGAGCATGCCCAAGCGGGTGCGCAGCGCCGCCAACTCCTCGTCGCCCATGCCACCACCAGCGAGGCGGGGGACGCATTGGAGTCCCGTGCGTCCCTGCGCGCCTTGGAGTGGGCGACCCAAGAACTGCTCTTGCTCGAGCGCGTGATCGGTGAGCGCGGGGTTGTCAACACCAACAAGAATTGCGCACTTTCACCAACAAGAATTGCACACTTTGGGCGGGGGATGAGCCCGGTTCGGTCAGGCCTCCTGGCGCCGTGAGGGTCGGCTGCGACTGGCACTGGCGGCGGGCTCCGCGGGGGCGGCCGGGGTGAGCCGGGAGGCCAGCGCCCGGTGTTCCCGCATGCGGTAGCTGTTGCCGCGGATGTTGACGATGTGGCAGTGGTGGACCAGGCGGTCGATCAGCGCCGCGGCCATCACCTCGTCGCCAAAGACGTCGCCCCATTCCTCGAAGGACTTGTTGCTGGTGAGCACCGTCGACGCGTGTTCGTAGCGCCGGCTCATGAGCTGGAAGAACAGCTGGGCGCCGGTGCGGGAGATCGGCAGGTAGCCGATTTCATCGACCACCATCAGGCTCGGCGACACCAGCGTGCGGAGTCGCCGCGTGAGATGGCCGGCCTGCTGCGCGTCTTCCAGCCATGTGATCAGGTCGGCGAGCGTCGCGTAGTACACGCGCCGGCCACGCTCCGCCGCGTGCACGGCGAGACTAATGGCTAAGATGCTTCTATGTCTGTCAAGA